>NZ_JBHUQX010000233.1:0-14713 GCF_042674225.1 Streptomyces sp. NPDC056948 | reverse complement strand
CCCTGGTACAGCGGCTACTTGACCGACCCGGCCATGACTCCTTGCACAAAGTGCTTCTGGAACGCGAAGAACACGATCACCGGAACCACCAGCGACACGAACGCCCCCGGCGCCAGCACATCGATGTTGCTGCCGAACTGCCGGATCTGCGACTGGAGTTCCACCGTCAGCGGCTGCGAGGAGCTGTCCGCGAACAGCAACGCCACCAGCATGTCGTTCCACACCCACAGGAACTGGAAGATGGCCAGGGAGGCGATCGCCGGCCGTCCCACGGGCAGCACGAGCCGCGTGAAGATGCGCCACTCACTGCCCCCGTCCATGCGCGCGGCCTCCAGCATCTCCTTCGGTATCTCGGAGAAGTAGTTCCGCAGCAGGAACACCGCGAACGGCAGGCCGTAGGCGACGTGGAAGAGCACGACACCCGGGATCGTCCCGAACAGCCCGAGCTGTCCGAAGAGTTTCGCGACCGGCAGCAGCCCGATCTGTACGGGCACCACCAGCAACGCGACCACGACCAGGAAGATCGCCTCCCGCCCGGGGAAGTCCAGCCAGGCGAAGGCATAGCCCGCCAGCGCCGCGATGACGACGACCAGCAGCGTCGTCGGCACCGAGATCAGCACCGTGTTCCAGAACGCCGTCGTGATCCCGGCGTTCCCCAGCAGCTCCGAGTAGTTGTCGAAGGACAGTTGCCCGGGGCCGGTGAACACCGTCCACCAGCCGCCCTTCGCGGTGTCCTCGGCGGACCGCATCGAGGACAGGAACAGCCCGGCCAGGGGCGTCATCCACACCAGGCCCACGATCACGAGGAAGGCCTGGACGACCCCGTTGCCCAACCCGCGCCGAACCGCGTTCATCGCTGACTCCTTCGGAAGCGGCGGACGTTGAACACCATGGCCGGAACCACCAGCAGCAGGAGCAGCACACCGAGCGCGCTGCCGAGCCCCTGGTTGTTGCCGCCGCCGAACGACACCAGCCACATCTGCGTCGCGAGCACGGTCGCGTCTTCCTGCACCGGCCCGGGCGCGATGATGTAGACGAGGTCGAACACCTTCATCACGTTGATCACCAGGGTGATGAAGACGACCGTCAGGACGGGCGCCAGCAACGGCACCGTGATCCGCCGGAAGATCTGCCACTCGTTCGCGCCGTCCATCCGGGCCGCCTCCAGCGTGTCCCGCGGCAGCGTCGCCAGGCCAGCGCCGATCAGCACCATGGAGAAGCCGGTCCAGATCCACAGGTACGCGCCGATGATCGCCGGTGTGACCAGCGCCGGTCCGAGCCAGGAGACGCCCTCGTAGGGCGGGGCGAAGTTGGACGACGGCAACTGCACGGCGTAGGAGCCCGGTTCGAGTCCCTCGAAGCGGAAGGAGCCGTCGGACGCGGTGGTCGTCGTGGCGACCGGCTTGCCGTCGCGCACGGCCTCGACCTTCATCTCGGGCAGTCCGCTCTCCCGCCGGTCGACCTTGCCCTGCTCCCCTCCCCCGCCGGGCGTGAAGTCCAGGTAGACCACGCCGCGCACCTCGTCGGAGGCGGCCTTCTGTCCCGCCGCCGCGTACGCGGGCTTGGTCCCGCCCGGCAGGTCGTCGGGCAGCACCCCGACCAGAGGAAGCGACACCGCGTTCCCCGGCGACACGCTCTGACTCGTGCGGTACGACCCGTCCTTCTCCTTCGTCAGCCCCTGCCCGTCACGCCCCCGGGCCGTCGGGTAGGACGAGGAGCCCTCGAACGCGTCGTGGACGGAGACCACCGCGGCGTTGAGGACGCCCTTGTCGGGGTCCTCGTCGTAGGCGAGCCGGAAGATGATGCCGGCGGCGAGGAAGGAGACCGCCATCGGCATGAAGAGGAGCAGCTTGAAGGCCGTGGCCCAGCGGACCTTCTCCACCAGGACGGCCAGGATCAGTCCCAGGCCGGTCAGCAGCGCCGGCGCCACGACGACCCAGATGGCCGTGTTGCGGACGGCGTTGAGGGTCGCCGGGTCACTGAACATCTCGGCGTAGTTGTCGCCGCCCACGAAGGTCGTCCCGGAGGCGTCGAAGAAGCTGCGGCCGATGCTGAACAGCACGGGGTAGACGACGAGCGCGCCGAGCAGCAGCAGCGCGGGCAGGACGAACAGCAGGGCGACGATCCTGCCGCGCCGGCGCAGTCGCCGCGTACGGTCGGCGATCGTGCCGGGCGGCGGGGGACTCGTCTCTTTCACGAGGGTCGCTGTCATGACGTATCAGTCCTGGTACGCCTTGGCCGCCGCGGCCTCCAGCTTCGCCGCGGTGCCCTTCGGGTCGGACGGGTCGCGCAGGAAGTCCTGGAGCAGCTTCCACTCGCCGGTGCCCTTCGTGCCGCCGAAGGCCGCCGGGGCCTGGTCGGACATGTCGAAGCGGACCGAGTCCCCGGCCTGGACGAGGGACTTGGCGGTGACGCGGGTGACGTCGTCGCCGTACTTGGCGGGGTCGAGCTCCTTGTTCGGGGAGAGGAAGCCGCCCGCCTCGGCCCACACCGCGGAGGCCTCCGGCGTGGCCAGGTACTCCGTGAGAGCCTGCGCGGCCTTCTGGTTCTTGCCGTCCTTCAGGACGGCGGCCGCGTCACCGCCGCTGACGACCGGCGCCTCGCCGCCGCCGACCGCGGGGAACGGGAAGAAGTTCGCGTCCTTCCCGACGGTCTTCCCGAACTGGTCCTTGGCGACGCCGGCGACGAAGTCGCCCTCGTAGACCATGCCGGCCTCGGGCTCCGGCCCGAAGACCTTCTCCACGGAGCCGGGGAAGTCGGTGTTCAGGGCGCCCTTCTGGCCGCCCGCGATGAGCTGCTTGTCCTTGAAGAGCTTGCCGAGCGTGGTGAGGGCGTCGACGACCGAGGCGTCCGTCCACTTCAGCTTGTGCGCGGCGAGGGCGTCGTACTTCTCGGGTCCGGCCTGCGAGAGGTAGACGTTCTCGAACCAGTCGGTGAGGGTCCAGCCGTCCTGTCCGGCGACGGAGAACGCGGCGAGCCCGGAGTCGGACACGGTCTGCCCGGCCTTCAGCATCTCGTCGTACGACTTCGGCGGCTTCACGCCGGCCTGGGCGAGCGCGTCGGGGCTGTACCAGACGGTCGACTTGTGGGCGGCCTTGAAGTACAGGCCGTAGAGGGTGCCGTCGACGCTGCCGTACTTCTTCCACACGGGGGCGTACCCCGCGTCCACGGACTGCTCGGTCTTCTTCGACAGCGGCTTCAGCCAGCCCTTGGCGGCGAACTGCTTGAGCACGCCGACCTGCGGGACCATCACGACGTCGGGGGCGTTGCCGCCCTCGATCTTGCTGCCGACGACGGTGGAGACGTTGTCGCCGGTGGAGGTGAACTGCGTCTTGGCGCCGGTCTTCTCGGTGAAGGCGTCCAGCACCTTCTGGAAGTTCTTCTGCTCGGTGCCGGACCAGACGCCGGCCACGGTGACCGTCTGGCCGCTGAGCGCCTTGTCGCCGCCGCCGGCCGCGACGGGGCCGCCGCCGCAGGCGGTCGCGCCGAGCGCGAGGGTGAGGGCGGTGCAGCCGGTGAGCAGGGTGGTACGTCGTCGCATCATCGTTGATGTCCCTTCGGGGAGTTGACTTGCGGGGAGTTCAGGAACGGATCCACCAGGCGGCCGTGGAGCCGGGCAGTACCCCGGCGGGGCAGGGGCCGCTGGCGAGCAGTGGGGTGCCGGAGACCGGCGCGGGGGTGGGTGCCGTACCGAAGTTGACGGCGCACACCAGGTCGTCGCCGCGGGCGAAGGCCAGGACGCCGGGCGGGGCGTCCAGCCAGCGCAGCGTGCCCTCGCCCAACTGGGGCAGGGTGCCGCGGAGCTGGAGGCCGTCGCGGTACAGGTGCCAGAAGGAGCGGGTGTCGGCGAGGGCCCGGTCGGTGGCGTACTCGGCGAAGTACTCCGGCTGCGGCAGCCACGGCTTGGCGCTCTCCTCGCCGGAGGTGAAGCCGAAGGGCGACGCCTGCCCCGACCAGGGCAGCGGCACCCGGCAGCCGTCGCGGATCCGGGCCCGGCTGCCGGTGCGGTGGAAGATCGGGTCGGTGAGCACGTCGTCGGGCAGGTCCACGACCTCGGGCAGGCCGAGCTCCTCGCCCTGGTAGATGTAGGCGGCGCCGGGCAGGGCCAGCATCAGCAGCGCGGCGGCGCGGGCCCGGGCGGCACCGAGGCCGCTGCCCTCCGTGGCGGGTTCGCCGTAGCGGGTGACGGTGCGGACCTGGTCGTGGTTGTTGAGGACCCAGGTGACCGTCGAGCCGGTCCCGGCGATGTCCTGCATGGCCTCCGAGATGACCTTCTGGAAGGCGTCCGGGTCCCAGGGGGCGCTGAGCAGGTCGAAGAAGAAGGCCTGGTGGAGCTCGTCCGGGCGGACGTACTGGGCGTGCTCGCGGGCGGTCGGGACGGAGACCTCGCCGACGAGGAGGCGTTCGCAGCCGTCCCGCTCGGTGTACTCCTCGCATATGGAGCGCCAGCGCCGCCACACCTCGTGCACCTCGGGCTGGTTCCAGGCGAGCGGGTTGACGGAGTCGCGGGTGCGGGCGTCGACCTCGGGGTCGTCCGAGTCGGGCAGCTCCGGGTGCTTGAAGAGGCCGGCGGCGACGTCGATGCGGAAGCCGTCGACACCCCGGTCCAGCCAGAACTGCAGCACCCGGTCGAACTCGGCGGCGACCTCCGGGTCGCGCCAGTTCCAGTCGGGCTGCTCGGGCGTGAACATGTGCAGGTACCACTGGCCGGGCCGCCCGTCCGCCTCGGTCACCCGGCTCCACGCCGGGCCGCCGAACATCGCGTGCCAGTTGTTGGGCGGCTCGTCGCCGTCGGGGCCACGGCCGTCGGCGAAGTGGAAGCGGGCGCGGGCCTCGCTGCCGGGAGAGGCGGCGAGAGCCTCGCGGAACCAGGGGTGCTCGCTGGAGCAGTGGTTCGGGACGATGTCGAGCAGCACCTTCACGCCGAGCCGCCGCGCGGCGCCCACCAGCAGGTCGAACTCGGCGAGGTCGCCGAAGAGCGGGTCGACGTCGCAGTAGTCGGCCACGTCGTAGCCGTGGTCGTGCTGCGGCGAGGGATAGAAGGGGCTCAGCCAGATCCCGTCCACGCCGAGCTTCTTCAGATACGGCAGTCCGGCCCGGACGCCGGCGAGATCGCCGATGCCGTCGCCGGTGCTGTCGAGGAAGCTGCGGACGTAGACCTGATAGATCACTGCGTCACGCCACCAGTGGTGCCTGTTCAACCCATCGACCTGTCTCTGAGGAGGGCAGCGGTTATGCATGCATGTTAAGTAGGCGTGTCGAGAGGGTGTCAATGAAAAGGCGAAGGTTACTGGGGAGTTGATGTGGTGCACATCTGCACCAAACGGGCATTTCTCAGCCAGATGAGACGTCCGCGTTACCTAACAAGTAACTAGGAGCGCTTAGCCGCGCGAGATGACGTCGAGTTCCCGTGCCAGACGGCGCACCGCCGCCGTCGGCGTCTCGTGCCCGGCCATCGCGTCGTGCACGACCGCCTGGACGACCAGGCTGACCTGGTCGTAGCGCGGGCTCTTGGGGCGCGGAGCGGCCGCGAGCACGCTCTCGCGCAGGGTCGGCAGGTAGGGGAACCTGCGGATGAGCTGCGGGTCCTTGTAGAGATCGGCCCGTACGGGCGGCAGCGCGCCCCGGGTGAGTACCTGGCGCTGGACGCGCTCACTGGTGAGGTACGCGATCAGACGGGCGGCCGAGTCGGGATGCCGGGCGTGTGTACTGACGGCCAGGTTGGAGCCGCCGAGGACACTCGTCCCCGGACCGTCCCGTCCGGGCAGCGGCACGGCGCCGATCTTCCCGGCGACCGGGGAGCCCGGGGCGGAGGCGCCGACGTACGCGTAAGGCCAGTTCCGCAGGAAGAGCAGCCGGCCGTCCTGGAAGGCCTGCTTGGACTCCTCCTCCTTGTAGGTCAGCGCCTCTTTCGGGATCCAGCCCTCTTGTGCTCCGCGGGCCAGGAACCCGATGCCCTCGCGGGCCGCCGCCGAGTCGACGGTGACGCGTTCGCCCTCGTCGCCGAGGATCGAGCCGCCCGCCGAGTAGACGGCCTCGGCCGCGTTGACGGTGAGGCCCTCGTACGGCAGGAACTGCCCGGCGTAGCCGTCGAGGCCGTACTTCGGGGCGATGGTCTGCGCGTACCGCTCCAGCTCCGCCCAGGTGCGCGGCGGCGCGACGCCCTCCTTGGCGAGGACGTCCTTGCGGTAGAGGAGCAGACCGGCGTTGGTGACGTACGGGACGGCGTAGAGCTGTCCGTCGTAGGTCGCCGTGTCGACGACCGGCGGGAGGAAGGTCTTCAGCGGGAAGCGGTCGCGGGGCAGGGGCCTGATCCAGCCCGCGGCGGCAAACTCCGAGGTCCAGTTGACGTCGATGTTGAGCACGTCGAACCGGCTGCGGTCGCCGTCGCGCAGGTCCGTGGCCATCTGCGCCTGGGTCTCGTCGGCCGAGTCGGGCAGCTCGACGAGGGTCACTTTCTCGCCGGGGTGGGTGCGGTTCCAGCCCTCCAGCAGGGGGCCGAGATAGCCGGTGAGGTCTCCGGCGGTGGCCACGGTGAGCGGTCCGCGGCCGCCCTCCGGCGGCTCTCCCGCCTGCGCTCCGGCGGCGACGTAACCGGTCAGGACCACGACGAGAACGAGAAGGCCCCTACCCGCGGCATGGATCCACCGCATAGGTTCCTCCCTGTACACCGGCGACGGGCTCCCTTGCCCGGAATCAGAGGCCATGTATACCTGTTAGGTATGGGCGATACTAGGGTCTGGAGCACATTGACCGGACAGGAGGACTGCACGCGTGCGCCTGCACCTCCTGGCACTCCTCGCCCGCGGCCCCGCCCATGGCTACGAGCTCAAGCAGGACCTTGAGCAACTGCTGGGCTCCGCGTACCCTCAGCCGAATGTCGGCCAGATCTATGTGACCCTCGGCCGCCTCGAGAAGTCGGGACTGATCGAGGGCGAGGACGTGGCGCAGTCCAGCCGGCCCAATAAAAAGGTCTACCACCTCACCGACGCCGGGCGGGAGGCGCTGCGCGCCTGGTTCGAGGAGCCCGAGGACGAGCCGCGGGTACGGGACGACTTCTTCATGAAGCTGGCGCTCGCTCCACAGACCGGGCTCGCCGACCAGATCTCCCTGATCAACCACCAGCGGCGCCAGTATCTGAACACCATGCGGCAGCTCTCGAAGCTGGCCGCCGCCGAAGACCGCGACAACCGCATCGCGCATCTGCTCATAGAGGGTGCGATGCTGCACTTGCAGGCCGATCTCGACTGGCTGGAGCGGTGCCAGGAAGAGCTGGAGGAGCTGGAGTGAGCGACGACCGTCCCGCTCCTGTGCTGCGCGCCGAGGGGCTGGTGAAGACACACCACGGCGAGGGCGCGCCCGCCCATGCCGTGCGCGGGGTGGACCTGTGCGTACGGCAGGGCGAGTTCGTGGCGATCACCGGCCCGTCCGGCGCCGGGAAGTCGACGCTGCTGCATCTGCTCGGCGGCCTCCAGCGGCCGGACGCAGGCCACCTCTGGCTCGACGGCGAGTCCACCGACACCTACAGCGAGGCCCGCTGGGCGGTGGAGCGCAGGAAGCGGATCGGGATCGTCTTCCAGTTCTTCAACCTCGTGTCCAACCTGTCCGTCGCCGACAACGTGGAGCTGCCCGCCCTGCTCGCCGGGAGCTCGCCGAAGCAGGCGCGCACCGAGCGCGAGGAACTGCTGGCCGAGCTGGGCCTGACGGGCAAGGAGCGCAGCATGCCGGGCGAGCTGTCCGGCGGTGAGCAGCAGCGGGTCGCCCTGGCCCGGGCCCTGGTCAACCATCCCCCGCTGCTGCTGGCCGACGAACCGGCCGGCAGCCTCGACAGCAAGGGCACCCGCGAGGTGATGCGGCTGCTGTCCCGCTTCCACCAGCGCGGCCAGACGATCCTGCTGGTCACGCATGACGCGCGGCTGGCGAGCGCCGCGGACCGGGTGATCAGCTTCTTCGACGGCCGGATCGCCGACGACGCGCAACTCGACGGCGGCACACCCCCGCGCCGGTCCGGCATCTCCGGTGTGCTGGAACTCAAGGACTGACATGCGGGTGTACGACGGCTGCCCGGCATCCGGGCCGAGAGGCTGAGGCCCGTGCGAGCCACCCTGCGCTGGGCCCACTCCGATCTGCGCACGCACCGCGGCGAGGCGCTGTTCCTCGTCCTCGCCACCGCGGGCATCGTCGCCTCGCTGCTGCTGGCCACGGCCCTGTTCGGGTACGCGACCAATCCCTGGCAGCGCGTGTTCACGCAGTCGCACGGCGCGCACGTGTGGCTGCACACCGACTCCGCCGCCGACACCGGGAAACTGGCCGGTCTGGACGGCGTCGACTCCGTCGCCGGGCCCTATCCCACCGCCGACACCACCGTCTCCTCACGGGGCAGCCGCGCCGCCGTGGAACTGCGCGGCACCCCGGAACGACCCTCCGTCGGCCGCCCGCCGGTCGTCTCCGGCCACTGGCTCGACCCCGCGACGCCGAACGGTGTGGTCCTGGAGAGCCGCCTCGCCCGCGCGCTGCTGGCCGAGCCGGGCGACACCCTCACCGTGCCCGGCACCGCCCGCGAGCTGACCGTCGTGGGGCTCGCCGACAGCGCCGAGCCGCGCTACCGGCCCGGTGAGCAGCCGGGCCTGGTGTGGGCACTGCCGTCGACCGTGCCGGACCCCGGCGGCCAGGTGATAGGGCTGCGCCTGACGGACCCCGGCGACACCTCCTACGTCGTGCAGCGTGCCGTGACCGTGCTGGGAGCCGGGGCGATCGGCGAGGTGTCGACCTGGCAGCAGGCACGCGCCGAGGCCCAGGGCGACAACCGGCTCCTCGGCCAGGTGCTGGGCCTGTTCGGGCTGGGCGCGCTGGTCGCCGCCGGGCTCGCCGTGCACGGGGCGATCAGCACCCGTATCCGCGGCCACCTGCGGGACCTCTCCGTACTGAAGGCGATCGGCTTCACCCCGGGGCAGGTGGTCCGCGTCTTCCTGCTCCAGCACCTCGCCTACGCCCTGCTGGGCGCCGTGGCCGCCGCCGCGCTCGCCGAGGCCCTGGGCAGCCGGATCCCCGGACGGCTCGGGGACGCGGTCGGTGTGTGGCAGGGCCTTCCCGGGCACACCGTGGCGCTGGTCGTGGTCCCGGTGGGCGCGGTGCTGTTCATCGGCGCGACCACCGGCCTGGCCGCGTGGCGGGCGGGACGGGTGCCACCGGTGCCGGTGCCGAGGCCCGCGGCGGCGCTGGGCGGGCGGTTGTCCGGGGCGACGGGCCGGGGCCGGCCCGCTTCCGCTTCGCCGGGCGGGCGGCGGGCGAGCGGCCTGCGCCGTGTCCTCAGGCTCCCGCCCGCGGCTCCACGGACCGGACAGCTCTCCGGCATGGCGCGCCGGGCACTCGGCCTGCGGATTCCGCCCGCGCTGGTGCTGGGCTGGCACAAGGCGTTCGCCCGCCGCCCCCGGTCCCTGGCCACGGTCGCCCGCCTCACCCTGCCGCTGCTGCTGATCGTCGTGGCGATGAGCGCGTGGACCACCATCGACCGCTTCCACAGCGAGCCGGAGCAGATCGGCCTGCCCACCACGCTCAGCGTCCGCGCCGACACCGGTTTGAGCGAACGGCAGACCCGCACCCTCCTGGAACGCGACCCGCAGGTCGCCGCCGCCTACCCCGGCGTCGAGACGGCCGCCCTGGTCCCGGGCCAGACGGCGACCATCGCGCTGCGCGGCCTCGGCACCCAGCAGGACCCCTACCCGTACACGCTCGCCGAGGGCCGCGCCGCCCGCGGTGCCGACGAGGCGGTGGCCGGGCAGGGGCTGCTCGACCTGCTGGACGTGCGCGTCGGCGACTGGGTCCGCATGACCGTCGGCGACCAGCCGCAGATCCTGCACATCGTGGGCCGCAGCATCGAGCCGGAGAACGCCGGCCGGGTCATCTCCACATCCCTCGACACCCTCCGCGCGAACGACCCCGGGCTCCGCCCGACCCTCTACGAGCTGCGTCTGGATCCCGGCTCCGACCCGGGGGAGGTCGCCGACCGGCTCGCCACGGCCGGGCGCGGCCATCTGGACGTGCACACCGTGGTCAACCCCGCCGACGGGCTCTCCCCGCTGCGGGCCGTCGTCGCCGGGCTGATCGCCGTGCTCGCCCTCATCGGGCTCATCGAGCTGCTGACCGCGATCGGCGGCGCCGTCCGCGAGGGCGAACGGGACCTGCTGGCGCTGAAGGCCATCGGCCTGTCCCCCCGCCAGATCACGGCGATCACGGTCACGGCCACCGGCTGTACGGCCCTGGCGGCCGTGCTCGCCGCCACCGCCCTGGGCCTGCCGCTCGCCCACTGGCTCATCGACGCCCAGGGCAGATCGAGCGGGATCGGCGCGGGGATCGCGCAGGGCCCGTCGGCCCTCCTCATGCTGCTGCTGGGAGCGGCGGCGGTGCTCTGCGCGGCCGCCCTGGCCGCCGTGCCCGCGGCGCGCGCGGCACGCCGCCGCCTCGCGGACACGCTGAGCGCGGTCGCCTGACCTCGGCCCGCCGGCCGCCCCGCTCAGCCGCCGTAGGGGCGCTGCGGATACGGCGGCTGCGGGTGCGGGTGGGGGTGGGGCGCGTACGGGTTGCCGCCGCCGGTGGGCTGCTGCGGAACCCCGTAGGGGTTGCCGTACGGCTGGCCGTACGGGTTCCCCTGCGGCGGCAGATACGGCGATCCCGCCGGGGGCATCCCCGGGTGCATGGGCTGAGCCATCGGCGGAACGTGCCCGGGCACCGGTGCCACGGTCGCCGGGTGTGCCTTCAGCCGAATCCCGTACCGCCGCTTGAGCCGCCCCATCTCCAGCAGCGCGATCCCGGTGACCGTCACCGGAGCGGCCAGGATGAAGACGATCCCCAGGGTGAGGCTGAGTCCGTGCAGATCGCCGGTGACGAGGTCCGGGACCGCCATCAGCCAGCTTGTCACCGTCGCGAGCAGCGGCGGCAGACAGCGGTGCGTGGCAGCCGTGCCGAAGAAGTTGCCGGAGACCCGCACCGCCCCGTAGGCCGTGAAGATGAGCATCCACATCATCGTCACGCCCACCCCGATGATCACGGCAGGGTGCGCCGACCCGTTCACCGTCTGTACCAGCACCAGCAGGGCGGCCACACATCCGACAAACAGCACCAGCAGCTTGAGGGAGTTGAGGAGCGACACTCGCAACTGCCGTACGGTGCCGCCGCGCCGCCAGACGAAGAGCATCGCCCCGACCGTCAGCGGCGTGAGGAAGAGCAGGACGACGCAAGCCGTCATCGCGTTCTCCAGCAGCTCCGTGATCTGGAAGCCGCCCTCGATGAAGGTGTAGACGCCGAGGGAGGCGACCGCCCCGGCGATGACGCGGAATCTCTTGAGCTGCTCCACGGACGGATCGAGCGACTGCGGTATCCACGCCGGATGGAACACGGCCCGAGCCACGTCCTGGGGCTTCAGGAGGGACCGGGCCGTCAGCGTGCCGCCTGTCCAACTTCCGCGTGTGCCTGCCATGTTGCGCTCCCCCGAGCACTCGCCTTGATGATCGTCGGGGAGTCTACGGGAAGCGGACGGCGCGCCGCCGCCCGCCGTCCCGCCGGGCCCGACTCCCCCGCCCGGCCCGTCTGCCCCGCCCGGCCCTTCTCCCCTACCGGGCTCGTCGTCACTGCCGGGCGCGCAGCTCCCGGTACGTGGCGACCAGGGCCTCGGTGGAGGCGTCCAGACCCTCGACCTGGACGCCCTCGGTCAGCGCGGGCTCGACGCGCTTGGCGAGGACCTTGCCCAGCTCCACGCCCCACTGGTCGAAGGAGTCGATGTTCCACACCGCGCCCTGCACGAACACCTTGTGCTCGTAGAGGGCGACGAGCTGGCCCAGGACGGACGGCGTCAGCTCGGGCGCCAGGATCGTGGTCGTCGGGTGGTTGCCCTGGAACGTCTTGTGCGGCACCAGCTCCTCCGGCACCCCCTCGGCCCGCACCTCCTGCGGCGTCTTGCCGAAGGCGAGTGCCTGTGTCTGGGCGAAGAAGTTGGCCATCAGCAGGTCGTGCTGCGCCTTGAGCTCGTCGCTCAGCTCGGCGACCGGCCGTGCGAAGCCGATGAAGTCCGCCGGGATCAGCTTGGTGCCCTGGTGGATGAGCTGGTAGTAGGCGTGCTGCCCGTTGGTGCCCGGCGTGCCCCACACCACCGGCCCGGTCTGCCACTCCACCTCACGCCCGTCCCGGCCCACGTACTTGCCGTTGGACTCCATGTCGAGCTGCTGGAGGTAGGCGGTGAACTTGGACAGGTAGTGGCTGTACGGCAGCACCGCGTGCGACTGGGTGTCGTGGAAGTTGCCGTACCAGATGCCCAGCAGGCCCAGCAGCAGCGGCACATTGGACTCGGCGGGCGCGGTGCGGAAATGCTCGTCGACGATCCGGAACCCGTCGAGCATCTCCCGGAAGCGCTCCGGGCCGATGGCGATCATCAGGGACAGGCCGATCGCGGAGTCGTACGAGTAGCGGCCGCCGACCCAGTCCCAGAACTCGAACATGTTGGCCGTGTCGATGCCGAACCCGGCGACCTTCTCTGCGTTCGTCGACAGGGCGACGAAGTGCTTGGCGACGGCGGCCTCGTCACCGAGCGCGTCCAGCAGCCAGCCGCGGGCGGACGTGGCGTTGGTGACCGTCTCGATGGTGGTGAAGGTCTTGGAGGCGACGATGAACAGCGTCTCCGCCGGGTCCAGATCCCGGACCGCCTCGTGCAGGTCGGCGCCGTCCACGTTCGACACGAAGCGGAACGTCATCGAGCGGTCCGTGTAGGCGCGCAGCACCTCGTACGCCATCGCGGGGCCGAGGTCGGAGCCGCCGATGCCGATGTTGACGACGTTGCGGATGCGCTTGCCGGTGTGGCCGGTCCACGCGCCGGAGCGGACGCGGCCGGCGAAGGCGGCCATCTTGTCGAGCACGGCGTGCACGCCCGGCACCACGTTCTCGCCGTCGACCTCGACCACCGCGTCCCGCGGCGCCCGCAGCGCGGTGTGCAGCACGGACCGGTCCTCGGTGGTGTTGATCTTCTCCCCGCGGAACATGGCGTCCCGGAGCCCGAAGACGTCGGTGGCGGCGGCCAGTTCCCGCAGCAGTCGCAGGGTGTCGTCGGTGACGAGGTGCTTGGAGTAGTCGACGTACAGGTCGCCGACCCGGAGGGCGTACGCGGTGCCGCGGCCGGGCTCGGCGGCGAACAGCTCGCGCAGCCGGACCTCGCCCAGCTCCTCGCGATGCTTGGCCAGTGCCGTCCACTCGGGCGTCTGGTTGAGCCTGGTACGGCCGTCTTCGTTCATCTCGGACTTCAGCCTTCTTTCCTGTCCTGCCTGCGTACCTTGCCCCGCTGCCGGTCCCAACCTAATTGATCAGCGCGTGGCATCGGTTGTCGTGGCACCGTCGTCCGGTTCAACAACAGATACGTTCGCGTTGAGCGTGGGTATCAGCGCGGTGACGGCCAGGAGGAAGAAGGCGGCGGTGAGCAGGGGCGGGGTGTTCGGGCCCCAGGCGGTGGCGACGGCTCCGCCCAGCAGGGCGCCGAGGGGGACTCCGGCGAAGGCCAGGGTGCGGAAGGCCGAGCTGACCCGGCCCAGGAGCCCGGCGGGGCTGCGCTCCTGCATCAGGGTCGTCGTGTTGACGTTCCACACCATGCCCATGAGCCCGAAGACGGCCAGCATCCCCACCAGCACGGTCAGGCTGCGCACGGTGCCCATGACGACGAGGGCCGCGGTCTGCACCGATCCGGCGAGCAGCACCGACCGCAGCCGGCCGAGCCGCGCCACCAGCCGGCTGTTCACCACTCCCCCGGCGAGGCTGCCCAGAGTGAAGGCGGTGCCTGCCGCCGCGTAGCCCGCGGGGCCCGCCTCCAGCCAGTCGGTGACGAGGACGACCAGCAGGGCGAGCTGGGTGCCCATGCCGATGTTGCACAGGGCCGTGGCGGCGCACAGACTCCGCAGGGCACGGTCGCGCCACAGGGTGCGCAGCCCCTGCGCGATCTCGCTGCGCAGGGTGCTGCCCGCAGGCCTCGGCTTGCGGTCGGTCTCGGCCGCGGCCGGCAGTGTGGCGATCAGCGCGGCCGCCACCAGGTAGGTCACCGCGTCGGCAGCGAAGGGTACGGCGGCCCCAGCCGCCAGCAGCAGCGGCACGACCGGCCCGCCCAGCAGGCCGCCCGCGATGCGCTGGCCGGTCATCAGCCGGGTATTGGCGCTGCCGAGCGCGTCCCGGTCGACCAGGGCGGGCAGCAGCGCGGTCGCGGCGTTGTCGAAGAGGGTCTGGAGGGTGGTGAGCGCGACGGCCAGCACGATGAGCAGGCCGATCGAGGCGTGGCCGAGCGCGACGGCCACGGCGAAGGAGGCGACCAGCAGGCCGCGTAACGCGTCCACCATCCACATGGCGCGCCGCTGGTCCACGCGGTCGGCGACGGCCCCGCCCAGCAGGCCGAAGAAGATCCAGGGCAGATACCCGCAGGCCGTGACGGAGGCGATGAGCAGCGGCTCGTCGGTCAGCGACACGGCCAGCAGAGGCAGCGCGGCCGTGCGCAGTGCGTCACCGAAGCTGGACAGCACGGCAGCGCTCCACAGCCGTCCGAAGCCCCCGCGCCACGCGGGCGCGCGCAGGCTCCCCACCTCGACCGTCGCCACTGTTCCCCCTCACGGTTCGCCCGATGAACAAACCGTAGAGGGCACCACTGACAATCGGTCCGCGAGCGGACCGCGGTGGGGCTCGGAACCAGCTC
>NZ_JBHUQX010000232.1:0-14743 GCF_042674225.1 Streptomyces sp. NPDC056948 | reverse complement strand
CTACGGAGACCCTCACCCGTGTGATCCCAACCCCCAGGGCGGATACGGCTTCCCCCACCCCGGCGCCCCGGCCCCGGCCGCTCAGCAACCCCCGGCCCAGCAGCCGGAAGCCCCGCCCACCCCCGCACCGAACCCGCAGGACAGCTACGGCTTCCCGCAACAGGGTGCGCCCGCCCCGGCGGCCCAGCAGCCCCCGGCGCAACAGCCCGGCACCCCGCCGGCCCCCGCACCCAACGCGCAGGGCGGCTACGGCTTCCCGCAGCAGGGTGCGCCGGCTCCTGCCGGGCCCCATCCCCAGGGCGGCTACGGCTTCCCCCAGCAGCCCCCGGCCCAGCCTCAGCCCCAGCCCGGCGTGCCCCCGCAGGGGCAGCCGCCGTACCCCGGTCAGGGCGAGCAGCCGGGGCATCCGGGCCAGCAGCCCGTGGACCCGCGGACCGGGGCCGCCTGGCCGCAGCCCATGCAGCATGACCAGCGGCAGCCGACCAACCCCGGTGTCGCTCCGCTCGGTTACACCGCTGCCGTGGAGCTGTCCTCCGACCGGCTGCTCAACAGCAAGAAGCAGAAGGCGAAGAGCAGCCGCCCGGCGGCCGGTGGCGGCCGGTTCAAGATCGGTGGCAAGAAGGAGGAGGCCGAGCGGCAGCGGAAGCTGGACCTGATCCGCACGCCCGTGCTGTCCTGCTACCGGATCGCCGTGATCAGCCTCAAGGGCGGCGTGGGCAAGACGACCACGACCACCGCCCTCGGCTCCACGCTCGCCACCGAGCGGCAGGACAAGATCCTCGCGATCGACGCCAACCCGGATGCCGGCACCCTCGGGCGCCGGGTGCGGCGGGAGACCGGGGCGACCATCCGCGACCTGGTCCAGGCGATCCCGCACCTCAACTCGTACATGGACATCCGGCGCTTCACGTCCCAGGCCCCGTCCGGCCTGGAGATCATCGCCAACGACGTCGACCCGGCCGTGTCCACGACCTTCAACGACGAGGACTACCGGCGCGCGATCGACGTGCTGGGCAAGCAGTACCCGGTGATCCTCACCGACTCCGGTACCGGTCTGCTCTACAGCGCCATGCGCGGTGTGCTGGACCTCGCCGACCAGCTCATCATCATCTCGACTCCGTCCGTGGACGGTGCGAGCAGCGCGAGTACGACGCTGGACTGGCTGTCCGCGCACGGGTACTCCGACCTCGTCTCGCGGTCCCTCACCGTCATCTCCGGTGTGCGCGAGACCGGCAAGATGATCAAGGTCGAGGACATCGTGTCGCACTTCGAGACGCGCTGCCGCGGCGTCGTCGTCGTGCCGTTCGACGAGCATCTCTCCGCCGGTGCCGAGGTCAACCTCGACATGATGCGGCCGAAGGTGCGGGAGGCGTACTTCAACCTCGCGGCGTTGATCGCCGAGGACTTCACCCGCCACCAGCAGGCGCACGGCCTGTGGACCTCCGACGGCAACCCGCCGCCGGTGGCCGCCCCGCCGATGCCCGGCCAGCACACCCAGGGCCAGCCCCCGTACCCCGGCCAGCCCGGCCCCGAGCAGGTCCCCGGCCAGCCGATCCCCGGCCAGCCCGGCCCGTACCCGCAGCAGCCGCAGCCGCATCCGGGCCAGCCGTACGCGCAGCCCGGGCAGCCGTACCCCCAGCCGGGCCAGCCCCCGGCCCAACCGGGTCAGCCGTATCCGCAGGCCGCGGGTCAGCCGCCGTACCCGCAGCAGGGGCAGCCGCCGTACCCGCAGCAGCCGCAGCCCGGTCAGCCGTACGCCCAGCCCGGGCAGCCCCCGGCCGCGCCCCCGCAGGCGGGCTATGGCTACCCCCAGCAGGGCCAGCCCGGGCAGCCCGGTTACCCGGCTCAGCCCGACGGTCAGACCCCGCCGCCTCCGCCTCCGACGCAGTAATCGCCTCACCCGATCGGCCCCTTTCGAGGGGCCGATCCCCTTCCTGGCCCGCGCCGTTCTCACTCGGCGCGGGCTTCGGCGCGTTCAGGGGTGAAATCCGTTGCCAGCCCCTGGCCAGGAGGGCGTCAGTGGTCTCGACCAATGGGTGCGGAAAGCTCGCCAATTCGTTATTTCCGCAGGCCACAAGGGGTGAATGCGCCGTTGACGGGTGGAGACGGCCGCTGATACACACACATCAAACGTCTGACAGCCGATCAACCCGTCCTTCCCGTCCGAGCGATGACGCGAGGTCCGACCATGGGCACGAACGATCAGACACGCAGCCTCCCGCGCGGCCTCCGGCTCGTCGCCGTGGCCGGGGCGGCCGCGCTCACCCTCACCGCCGGGCTCGCGACCCCGCTCGATCCGGCGCCCCAGCAGGCCCGGGCGGCCGACGACGGCAAGGTGCTGACCGTCGCGGTGGCGCAGAGCGTGGACTCGCTCAGCCCGTTCCTGGCGGTCCGGCTGCTCAGTACGAGCATTCACCGGCTCATGTACGAGTACCTGACCAACTACGACCCCAAGGACAACCACGCCATCCCGGGCCTGGCCACCAAGTGGGAGTCGTCGCCGGACAAGCTGACCTGGACGTACACGATCCGCTCGAACTCCAAGTGGTCGGACGGCAAGCAGGCCACCGCCGAGGACGCGGCGTGGACGTTCAACAAGATGATGACCGACGACGGCGCGGCCACGGCGAACGGCAGCTACGTCGGCAACTTCAAGAAGGTGACGGCCCCGAGCCCCACCGAGCTGGTCATCGAGCTGAAGAAGCCGCAGGCCACGATGACCTCCCTCGATGTCCCGATCGTGCCGAAGCACGTGTGGGAGAAGGTCTCGGACTTCTCCGAGTTCAACAACGACAAGAGCTTCCCCGTCGTCGGGAACGGGCCGTTCACGCTGACCGGCTACAAGGCCGACAGCTACGTACGACTCAAGGCCAACAAGGGCTTCTGGCGCGGGGCGCCGAAGTTCGACGAGGTCGTCTTCCGCTACTACAAGGACCAGGACGCGGCGGTGTCGGCGCTGCGCAAGGGCGAGGTGTCGTTCGTCGCCGGGTCGCCGTCCCTGACGCCCGCTCAGGCGGCGTCCCTGGAGGGCGCGGACAACATCCAGGTCAACGACGCCCCCGGCCGCCGCTTCTACGCCCTCGCCACCAACCCGGGCGCGAAGGCCAAGAACGGCAAGAAGTTCGGCGACGGCCACCCCTCCCTGCTGGACCAGCGGGTGCGCAACGCGCTGTTCATGGCCGTCGACCGCGAGGCCATCATCGAAAAGGTGTTCCAGGGACACGCCGTCGAGGGCGAGGGCTACATCCCGCCGCGCTTCTCGCAGTACTACTGGAAGCCGTCCGCGGACCAGAAGCTGACGTACGACCCGGCCGAGGCGGCCCGGCTGCTCGACCAGGCGGGTTACAAGAAGAACGGCGACGGCAAGCGCGTCGGCAAGGACGGCAAGCCCATCAGCTACCGCGTGCTGTGCCACGCCACCGACCCGAACGACAAGGCGGTCGGCAAGTACCTCCAGGAGTGGTGGGGCGAGCTCGGCATCGGCGTCCAGCTCAACTGCCTGGACAACGTGACCGACCCCTGGCTCGCCGGGAAGTACGACCTGGCGTTCGACGGCTGGTCGGTCAACCCCGACCCGGACTTCGTGATGTCCATCCACACCTGCGGTGCCCTCCCGGCGACCCCCGAGGACACCGGTGCCACCGACAACTTCATCTGCGACAAGAAGTACGACGAGCTCTACGCCCGGCAGCTCGCCGAGTACGACCCCGCCAAACGGGCGGACATCGTCCAGCAGATGGAGTCGCGGCTGTACGACCTCGGGTACATGAACGTCATGGCGTATCCGAACGCGGTCGAGGCCTACCGGACGGACCAGATCAAGTCGATCACCACCATGCCGGCGAAGGCGGGGAACATCTACGGCCAGGACGGCTACTGGAGCTGGTGGTCGGCGGTCCCGGCGGACTCCGGCGGGTCGTCGGACAACGCGTCGTCGACCGGGGTCGTGGTCGGGGCCGTCGCCGCTGTCGTGCTCCTCGCCGGGCTCGGCGGTTTCGCTGTCATGCGGCGGCGGGCCACCGCCGAGGACCGCGAGTAGCGCGGGCGAGCGGGCGCACATGACCGCTGACGCGACACCCGCGCTGGTCGAGGAGAGGGAACCGGCGGCAGGGCCCCGGGTACGCAAGGGCTCCGCGTACCCGCGGTACCTGGCGGGCAAGGTGGCCGGGGCCGCCGTATCGCTGCTGGCCGTCCTCGTCACCAGCTTCTTCCTCTTCCGGCTGATCCCCGGCGACCCGGTGAAGACCATGACGGGCGGCCGTCAGGTGTCGGCCGAGCAGCTGGCCGCCTACCGCAGGGAGTTCGGGCTCGACCTGCCGCTCTGGCGGCAGTTCACCGACTACTGCGGCAAGGCGCTCACGGGCGACTTCGGGACGTCGTACCAGTTCCGTTCGCCCGTCGTCGACAAGATCACCGAAGCGCTGCCGAACACCCTGCTGCTCACCGGGACCGCCTTCGTCCTGTACACCGCGCTGGGCATCTTCCTCGGCACGCGCTCGGCATGGCGGCGCGGCACGGTCGGGGACCGGGTCAACACCGGTCTCGCGCTGACGCTGTACTCCATTCCGTCCTTCTGGCTCGGGCTGCTGCTGATCATCGTGCTGTCGGTGGGCATCGGCCCGCTCCCCGGGATGTTCCCCACCGGCGGCATGGAGTCGGGCGGCAAGGAGGGCTTCGCGTACGTCCTCGACGTGGCGCACCATCTGGTGCTGCCGGTGGTGACGCTGGTTGCGGTGGAGTACGGGCAGACGCTGCTGGTCACGCGGTCGGCGCTGCTGGACGAGATGGGCAGCGACTATCTGACGACCGCGCGGGCCAAGGGACTGCGCGACGATCTGGTGCGGCGCCGGCACGCCGTGCCGAACGCGCTGCTGCCGACCGTGACGCTGATCTTCATCAACCTCGGCAGGACGGTGGCGGGCGTGATCCTGGTGGAGACGGTGTTCTCCTGGCCCGGGCTGGGCGGGCTGTTCTACCAGGCGCTGAGCGTGCCCGATCTGCCGCTGGTGCAGGGCCTGTTCTTCGTGTTCGCCGCCGCGGTGATCGTGATGAACACCCTCGCCGACCTGGTCTATCCGCTGCTGGACCCCCGGGTGGCCCGATGACGACGACAACCGACACGGCCCCGAGTCCGCGCGCCCTCGCCCGGCAGCGCCGCCGGGCCTCCGTCGCGCGCTTCTGGCGGCAGTACCGCGCCGAGCGGGCGGGGCTGTACGGCCTGACCGCGCTCACACTGTGCGCATTGCTGGCGTTGTTCGCGCCGCTGTTCGTCGGCTCGGACGTGAGCAGCGTGACCGACGCTCCGGGGCGTCCGATGCAGAGCCCGAGCACCGAGTTCCCGCTCGGCACCGACCAGTTCGGCCGTGACCTGCTGGGCCTGGTGATCTGGGGCTCCCGGGTGTCGCTGCTGGTCGGGCTGCTCGCCGCCGTGCTGTCGGTGGCGATCGGCACCCTGATCGGGGTGACGGCCGGGCATTTCAAGGGCTGGTACGCGACGGTGATGATGCGGATCACCGACTGGTTCCTGGTCATGCCGACGCTGGTACTGGCGATCGCGCTGGCCACCGTGATGTCCCGCTCGCTGACCACGACCGTCGTGGCGATCGGCGTCACCACCTGGCCGACCACGGCCCGGCTGGTGCGGGCGCAGACGCTGGCGGTGGAGACCCGGCCGTACATCGAGCGGTCGAAGGCGCTCGGCGGCGGCCACTGGCACATCATGTCCCGGCACGTCCTGCCCAATGTGATGCCGCTGGTGCTGGCCCAGACGACCCTGATCATCTCCTCGGCGATCCTCGCCGAGGCGACACTCGCCTTCCTCGGCCTGGGCGACCCCACGGTCGTGTCGTGGGGCGGGCTGCTCCAGGACGCGCGGGAGGCGGGCGCGGTCAGTGCCGGGGACTGGTGGTACCTGGTGCCGCCGGGCATCGCCATCGCCGTGGTGGCGCTGGCGTTCACGCTGTGCGGACGGGCCGTGGAGTCCGTCCTCAACCCCAGGCTGGGGGTGTCGCGTTGAGTCTGCTCGACGTCAGGGACCTGACGGTGACGTACGCGGGCGGGGCGGCCGCCGTGCGCGGCGTCGACCTGCGCCTGGACGCGGGCCAGAAGCTCGGCCTGGCCGGCGAGTCCGGCTGCGGCAAGTCCACGCTGGCGCTGGCCCTGCTGCGGCTGCTGCCGACGGGCACCCGGATCACCGGCGAGGTGCTCCTCGACGGCGAGGACGTGCTGACGATGAAGTGGGGCCGGGTACGGGCGGTCCGCTGGGCCGGGGCCTCCGTCGTCTTCCAGGGCGCGATGCACTCCCTGAACGCCGTGCACCGCATCGGCGACCAGATCGCCGAGCCGATCCTGCTGCACAGGAAGGCGACGCCGGCCGGGGCGAAGAAGAAGACCGGCGAGTTGCTGGAGCAGGTCGGGCTGCCCGCCGCCCGCGCGGACGCCTATCCGCACGAGCTGTCCGGCGGCCAGCGCCAGCGCGTGATGATCGCCATGGCGCTGGCCTGCGACCCGCGGCTGATCATCGCCGACGAGCCGACCACCGCGCTCGACGTGATGATCCAGGCGCAGATCCTGCGGCTCATCGAACAGCTCGTGGCGGACCAGGACCTCGGCCTGGTCATGATCAGCCATGATCTGGCGGTCCTCGCCGACACCTGCGACCGGCTCGCGGTGATGTACGCGGGGCGGGTGGTCGAGGAGGGCCCGGCCGCCGAGGTGTACGAGGACGCCCGGCACCCGTATGCCAGGGCCCTGTCGGCCGCGTTCCCGCGCATCGGCGACCCCGCGTCCCGGTTCGCGCCGCAGGGACTGGCGGGCGACCCGCCCGACCCGGCCGCGCTGCCGTCCGGCTGCACGTTCCATCCCCGGTGTCCGGTGGCGCTGGAGTCGTGCGCCGAGGAGGACCCGGTGCTGCGGGAGGCGGGGCCCGAACGCCGGGCGGCGTGCGTCCTGGTCGGCGATCCGGTGAACGAGGCACGCGAGAAGCCCGATGCCCTGGAGGAAGCGAGGCCCAGCACACCATGACCATGTCCCCCACCACGGCATCCGACGTCACCACGGCACCCCTGCTGAGTGCCCAGGGCCTGTACGTCACGTTCCCCGGCCGGCACGGCGGCCCCCGGGCCCGCGCGGTGGACGGGGTGGACCTCGACATCCGGCCCGGCGAGATCGTCGCGCTGGTCGGCGAGTCCGGCTGCGGCAAGACGACCCTGGCCCGCTCGCTGCTGGGCCTGGTCGAGCCGACCGCGGGCCGTGTCACCTTCGACGGCCGCCCGCTGGAGTACTCCGGCCGGTCCCTGAAGGCGTACCGCAAACGCGTCCAGCTTGTCCTGCAGGACCCGAGCGGCTCGCTCAACCCGCGGCACACGGTGTACGACGCGGTCGCCGAGGGGCTGCGCATCCACGGCTACGGCGGCGACGAGCGGACCGCGGTCGCCGAGGCCCTGTCCCGGGCCGGGCTACGGCCCCCGGAGCGCTTCTTCCTGCGCTATCCGCACGAGCTGTCCGGCGGGCAGCGCCAGCGGGTCGTCATCGCGGGCGCGCTCGTCCTGGAACCCGAACTCCTCGTCGCCGACGAGCCGGTGGCGTCCCTGGACGCCTCCGTGCGCGGTGAGATCCTCGCCCTGCTGCTGCGGCTGCGCGCCGAGCTCGGCCTGTCCGCGCTGGTCGTCACGCACGACCTGGGGCTGGCGTGGAACATCGCCGACCGGGTCGCCGTGATGTATCTGGGCCGGATCGTGGAGACGGGCGCGGTGGAACAGGTGCTGACCGCACCCCGGCATCCGTACACCCAGGCCCTGCTGTCCGTGCTTCCGGAGGCCCCGGGCGCCCCGGTGGTCCTCACCGGCGAGCCCCCGGACCCGTCGCGCGTCCCGTCCGGCTGCCGCTTCCACGCCCGCTGCCAGATCCTCGCAAGCGGCGAGGCGGACCGAGCGGGCGTGGCATCCGCGTGCAAGGGCCAGGACCTCGACGTGCTGAGCGGGGGTGGTGAGTCACAGGTGGCCTGCCACTGGGCCGTTGCTACATCACCCTAAGAGGGGCGCGGGGCTGTGCTGTTTTGCGGCTCCGCCGCGTGGGCGCGACCAGCCCCCGCTCGCCCGCAGACGGCAAACAAGCGGACTAGGCAGACCCGTCCGCCGCAGCCACCAACTCCCGGCACTTCTTGACGTCCTGCCCCATCTGCTCCAGCAGAGCGTCAAGCGTCTCGAACTTGGCCTGCCCCCGCACGTACGCCAAAAAATCAACGGCGACATGCAACCCGTACAGATCCAGCCCGACCCGGTCGATGGCATACGCCTCCACCGTCCGCTCGGTCCCCTCGAACTGCGGATTCGTACCGACGGAAATCGCGGCCGGCATCGCTTCGCCCTGGGCGTGCAGCCAGCCGGCGTACACACCGTCGGCCGGGATGGCCGTGTGCGGCAGCGTCTCGACGTTGGCTGTCGGGAAGCCCAGCTCGCGCCCGCGCTGGGCACCCCGGACGACGACACCCTCCACCCGGTGCGGACGGCCCAGAATCTCCCCCGCACCCTCGACATCGCCCTCGGCGACCAACCGCCGCGTCAGCGTGGAGGAGAACGGCTCACCGCCGCCCGCCTCACCGGTCACGTACAGGTCGACGACCTCGACCTCGAAGTCGTAGGTCTTGCCCTGCGTGGACAGGAACTCCACGGTGCCGGCGGCCTTGTGCCCGAAGCGGAAGTTGGGGCCCTCGACGACGGCCTTGGCGTGCAGCTTGTCGACGAGCACCTTGACGACGAAGTCGGCCGGGGAGAGCTTCGAGAACTCGGTCGTGAAGGGGAGGATGAGCACCGCGTCCACGCCCAGTCCGGCCATGAGTTCGGCGCGGCGGTGGTGCGGGGCGAGCAGCGGAGGGTGGCTGCCGGGGCGGACGACCTCGCTGGGGTGCGGGTCGAAGGTGACGACGACGGCGGGCACCCCCAGCTCCCGGGCGCGGTTCACGGCATGCCGGATGATCAGCTGGTGTCCGCGGTGGACTCCGTCGTAGGAGCCGATGGTGACGACGCTGCGCCCCCAGTCCTGGGGGATGTCCTCCAAGCCACGCCAGCGCTGCACTGTGCCTGCTCCTTGTCGAAAGCTCGTCGAACCGTGTCCGTGGTTGTCCGTGGTTGCCTCGTGCGCAGGTCTAAGGGTGCCATGCCCCATGCCTCCGGCCCGCATCGGCATGGTCAGGCGGGGACGCGTACGCCCGCCAGGTTCTCGATCATCCGGCGGGAGCTGGGCCCGACCACCGCCGCCCACTCCTCAGGCGCGTCGGCCAGCCAGCCGGCCACGCGGGCGGCGAAGCCGGGCACGTGCCGGCCCAGATCGACCAGGGCGCGGTCGAAGCGGCCGGCGCCCTCCGCCGTGCGCACCAGGAGCAGGCCGACGCGGTGGACGAGGTCGCGCAGGTCGTCGCCGCTGTTCCGGGCGGCGGCCTGGAGCAGCGCGTCCAGCACGTCCGTGTCGTGCTCGCGGGCCAGGAGCGCGTCGCGCAGTTCGCGGCGCAGCGGGCGGGAGGCGGGGATGCCGGGCGGGGTGAGGACGGCGGCGAGGGCGCAGCGCAGCCGTACCGTTCCGCCGTCCAGCAGGCCGGTGACCAGGGGCAGCAGTACGGCCCGGGCCTCTGGGCCCCGGTCGAGCCGCTGGTCGACGTACGCGGCCGTCTGCCCGGCGAGTTCCGGCCGCTGCTCCGCCGCCTCCCGGACCAGTGCGGCGACCCGCCGGGCCAGGCCGGGCGGGGTGGCGTCGGCGAGCGCCCGCAGTGCCTCTTCCGCGTCCGGCCGCAGCAGCCGCGCCGCGAAGGCGCCGAGGACCGGCTCGGGGTGGGCCAGAAGGGCACGGGCCGGCACGTCCTGAGGGAAGCGCGGATCGCCCGCCGCGAAGCGCTCCAGCGCCCGTGGGAGGTACTTGGCCCGGGTGTGCGGGTCCTGGACGAGGAGGGCGAGTGCGCCGCCGTGCAGGGCGTGGCCGGCGGGGCGGGCGAGCAGGGCGAGGGCCGCGTAGCGCAGGAGGGCGCGGTCGTCTCCTGTGCTCACGTGCGGTGCCACGCGCAGTCCGTGCGCGACCGCGGCGTCCCGGCGCGCGGGCCGCTCGTCGAGCGCCCACCGGTCCACGGCCCGGCACACCGCCGACGGTTCCTCCTCGGCCAGCACGGCGAGCAGTTCGTCGGCTCGCCGGTGCGCGCGCTCGACGAGCACGTCCGTCAGCTCGTCCAGGGCCCGCCGGCGGTGGGTGTGCAGCAGCGCCTGCGCGGCCGTGGCCACGGTCGCGTGCGGGGTGGCGGGCAGCGGTCGCTCGTCGTCGAACCAGTCGGCGAGCAGCGGTTGCACGCCCGTGGGGTCGTCACTGAGGAGCCGTGCCACGGCGTCGAGGAAACGGGGACCGGCCTCGCACGGCGGGCCGTCGGCGTGGACCAGCCGCCGCAGCAGCCCGAGGCGCGCGTCCTGCGGCAGCCGTAGGCCGGTCCAGAAGGCGGGCCCGACCTCCTCCGGCACGGGCCGCTCCTGCCGCCGCCAGGCCACGATCCGGTCGGCGAGCAGCCGCAGCACCTCGGTGTACGGCGTCGCGTCGGGCACGGCCGACAGGGTCCCGGCGAGCAGCCGGGCGGCCCACCAGGACCGCGGGTCGGCGCCCAGCGCGTGCACCAGGTCCGCCAGACGGGAGGCCAGCCGCCCGGTGCCGTGCTGGCGGGCGAGGAACAGCAGGGCCTGGACCACGGGTCCGATGCGATGGTGCGGGACGGGGTCGGACGGCGATTCCCGGCCGCGGTGGACGAGGGCCCGCAGGGCCTCGTCGAGGTCGAGGTGCATGCCCTGGAGCCAGTCGGCGAGTTCCTCGTGGGCGAAGCGGTAGCCGGGTCCGGCGGGCACGAGCAGGCCCTCGGCGAGGACGGCCTCGGCCCAGCCGGTGCCGCCGCCGAGCCGCGCGGGGGCGGACCCCCACGGGAACACCGCCTCGAACGCCTCCCGGTCCACATCACCCAGGCCGGGACCGAGGCCGCGCCGGGCGGCCTCGTGCACCTGCCCGGCGACCTTGGCGGCCAGCCGGCGTACGGCGGTGCCGCGCAGGCCGTTCCCGTCGGCCAGGCGCGCGGCGATGCGCAGGGACATCAGGTCCAGGTGGGCCGCGAAGACCTCGTGCCGGTCGACGGCGGCGGGCACGTAGGGGGCATCGGCGAGGGCGGTCCGGATCTCGGCGAGCAGACGCAGGGCCAGGGGATGCCGGGCGTCCGTGCCGGCGAGGGCGCCTTCCGGGATGCCGTGCCGCAGGCGGGCCTCCCGGGCCTCGTCCTCGGTGAGATCGCCGAGGCGTACACACGCGGGCCGCGCTTCCGCACCCGCCGGCCGGTGCAGAACTGCGGCCGGGAACGGCGCCCCCTCCCAGTACTCCGCCCGGCACGCCACCACCAGCCGCACTCCGGTCTCCCGCAGCCACCGCACCGTCCCGTCGGTCCACGAGGCCAGACGGTGAGCCAGGGCCGGCGGCATCTCCTCGGGGGCGTCGAGGAGGAGCAGCAGAGGGCGGCCGAAGGCACGGGCGAGGCCGGCGAGACGTTCGGGCGCGGTGTCGCCCAGGTCGGCCGGGAAGGGGGCTCGGTCGGCTGCCACGGCCAGGGCGGCCCGGGCCAGCGCCCGGCCCGCCGCGTCCACCACCGACGCGTCGTCGTCCCGCAGTTCGGACCCGCGCAGCCACAGCGTGGGGTGCCCGCCACGGCCCCGGCGGGCCGCGAGGGCCGCGAGTTCCGTCGTACGACCGCTGCCGGGCGGCCCGACGAGACCGAGGACGGCGGCCGGGCCTGCCGTGAAGGCGCTGAACTCGGCCGCCACAGCCGCCCGTTCGACCGGTTCCGGGAGGCGGGCCGGGCCGTCCTGGGCCACCGAGGTGCCGGTCAGCTCCAGCACCCCGGCCAGGTTGAGGTCGGCGCCGTACGCGGGGACCGTCGCCGCGTTCTCGGCGAGCAGTTCGGCGAGCGGGCCCGCCGCTCCGGCGACCCGGGGACGCAACGGCACGGCGAACCCGACGTCGCGGTGGTCGGAGCTGAGCGCCGTACCGAGCACACCGACGACGGCTCCGGTCGCGGCGTCGAGCACGGGGCCGCCGGCCGCTCCGCCGGCCGGCCGCAGCGCGTCCCGCCCTGCCGTGCCGACCGCCAGCTCCAGCGCGTCGAGGCGGTGGACACGGTTCGTGGCCGTGTACGTCGCGGCGGCCGAGCCCAGGACACGTGCCTCGCGCCAGCCGCCGGCGGCGATTCGTACATAAGTACCCGTCCGGGTCCCGTCCCGCACGGTGACCGGCAGCGGCGGCACATCGAGGCCCTCGGTCCGTACGAGGGCCAGGTCCAGGGCGGGCAGCGGGGTGACCGCGTCGGCGGTCACGACACGGCGGCGGCCCCCGGGCCCGCACAGGACGAGCCGGGGCAATCCTTCGACGGCCTCGTGGCTGGTGACGAGCGTGCCGTGGTGGTCGGCCAGGAAGCCGGTGCCGCGGGGGCGGCCGGAGAGGTCGTGGACACGGACGAGGGCTTCGTCGGGGGCCCGGCCCGCCTGCTCCGCTGCCGCCGTTGCCTGATCCGCCGTTGCCTGATCCGCTGTTCCGGCGTGGTCCTGGGAGTCTCGTACGCTGCCGTCCGACTCCCGGGACCGGTTCCGCGACGCCATCGTCGAGCCTCCCCGCCGTACACCCGTGCCCTCGCGTTCGACGGTAGGGGCGAGATGATCAGCCGGACAGGCCGCTCGGCGAAAGCGCCCCCTTCCGCTCCCCCCGTTCACTCCGAGCGCCCGCACAGACGGGTGAACCAACGGGGACGGCTGGATACACCCTAGGGGTGGGGGAACCGAGGGGGGACCGTGGAGCGGCGGCAGTGGAGGTACCCCGTGGTCGCCGCTCCACGGGCGGACACCGGTCCCCCGGTCCCGCCCGTCAGCCGAAGACGGCCAGGCTCTTGGCCTTGCCCCGCTGCTCCTCGACGAGGGCTAGGAAGCTGCCCTCCGGGTCGAAGACGGCGACGGGCCCGGAGCCCGCGTACTCGTCGGGCATCTCCAGCCGTACGCCGTTGGTGAGCAGCTTGGCGCGCCGGGCGTCGACGTCCCAGCGCGGGAAGGCGGCCGTCGCGGCCTCGGCGATCGGCATCACGGCCAGCTCCTGCTGGTGCTCTTCGAGCGTGCGGGCCGCGTCCAGCTTGTAGGGGCCGACGCGGGTACGGCGCAGGGCGGTGAGATGACCGCCGACGCCGAGGTCGGCGCCCAGGTCGCGGGCCAGGGCCCGGATGTACGTACCGGAGGAGCAGACGACCGACACGACCAGGTCGAGTACGGGCGTGCCGTCCTCGGCGACCGCGTCCCTGACGTCGTACACGCCGAAGGAGGAGACCGTGACGGGCCGGGCCGGGATCTCGAACTCCTCGCCCTCCCTGGCCCGCTTGTAGGACCGCACCCCGTTGATCTTGATGGCGCTGACCTTGGACGGCACCTGCATGATGTCGCCGCTCAGCTTGGCGACACCCGCGTCGATGGCCTCGCGGGTGACCTTGGAGGCGTCGGCGGAGGAGGTGAGCTCCCCCTCGGCGTCGTCCGTGAGGGTGTTCTGCCCGAGCCGGATGGTGCCCAGGTACTCCTTCTCGGTCAGCGCGAGGTGGCCGAGGAGCTTGGTCGCCTTCTCGACGCCGAGGACGAGGACGCCCGTCGCCATCGGGTCGAGGGTGCCGGCGTGCCCGACGCGTCGTGTTCTGGCGATGCCGCGCATCTTGGCGACGACGTCGTGCGAAGTGAAGCCCGACGGCTTGTCGACGATGACGAGGCCGTCGGGCGTGGTGTGCTTCTGGGTCATTCGGTGGTGTCGTCCGTCTCGTCGTCCTCGTCCGGCTTGCGGTACGGGTCGGCCTCACCGGCGTACTTCGCGCCGGCGGAGACCTCGCGCACCTTCTCGTCGGACTGACGCGCCTTGTCGAGGAGGTCCTCGATGTTCCGGGCCGTGTCGGGGAGGGCGTCCATGACGAAGGTCAGGGTCGGCGTGAACTTCACGCCGGCGGCCCGGCCCACCTCGGAGCGCAGGATGCCCTTGGCGCTCTCCAGGCCGGCGGCGGCCTCGTTGCGCTCCTCGTCGTCCCCGTACACGGTGTAGAAGACGGTCGCCTCCCGCAGGTCACCCGTGACCCGGGTGTCCGTGATGGTGACGTGCGAGCCGAGCCGCGGGTCCTTGATCCCGCGCTGCAGCTTCTGGGCCACCACCTCTCGGATGAGGTCCGCCAGCCTTTTAGCCCGCGCGTTGTCGGCCACTGGTCCGTCTCCCGTTCTTTCCTGTCTGGGTCGTTCTCTGGGTCGTCAGTCGTCTTCGCCGTGGAAGCGCCGCCTGACGGACAGCAGTTCCACCTCGGGGCGGGCGGCGACCAGCCGTTCGCACCGGTCGAGTACCTCGCTCAGGTGCCCCGCATCGCCGGACACCAACGCCAGGCCGACGACGGCCCTGCGATGGAGGTCCATATGGTCCACCTCGGCCGCGCTCACCGCGTACTTGCGCTGGAGCTCGGCGACGATGGGGCGGACGACGGAGCGCTTCTCCTTCAGCGACCGGACGTCGCCGAGGAGCAGGTCGAAGGACAGAGTCCCCACGTACATGTGTATCCGGATGACCCGCCGGTACGGGATCGATGGCCCTGCTGTCGGAAATGGCAGGGACATCAGGAACGGTACCGCGAACGCGCCGGTGGCTCGATCGGGTTTTACCCGCTGGCTGGCCGTTGGGG
>NZ_JBHUQX010000231.1:0-14813 GCF_042674225.1 Streptomyces sp. NPDC056948 | reverse complement strand
TGCGGCGGTCCCCGCGCATTTTTCTTCCCGGGCTCAGTAGGCCCGGCTCGTCGCCCAACTCCCCAGCAGCGCCAGGCGCTCCGCCGTCTCCGAGCCCGGTTCCGGTGTGTAGGCGACGATCGTCTGGTCCGGGGCCCCGGGGATCGCCAGGGTCTCGTACGGGAGGGTCAGCAGACCGGCGACCGGGTGCCGGAGGTGTTTCACTCCGTGGTCGCAGGGCTTGACCAGGTGGTCCGCCCACAGACGGCGGAAGTCCTCACTGACGCGGGAGAGTTCGGCGACGAGCTCCCCGGTGGCGGCGTCCCCGGGGTGATGGCCCGCCTGCAGGCGCAGATGGGCGACCGTCTGGCCCGCGATCGCGTTCCAGTTCGGATAGATCTCGCGGGCGGTGGGGTCGAGGAAGACGCGGCGCGGGATGTTGCGCTCGTTGGAGCCGGAGCCGGAGCCGGAGCCGGAGCCGGAGCCGGAGCCGGAGCCGCTGAAGTCGAGCAGGGCGTCGGCGAGCGCGTTCCAGCCGAGCACCTCCATACGGTGGTCCAGGACGTACGCCGGATTGCGGTCCATGCCGTCGAGGATGAGCTGGACACCCGGGCGCACCCGGGACGCGGCCTCCGTGGGCGCGGACTGCGGAGACGCGGCCGGACCGCCCTCGGCCCGCCGGCGGGGCCGGGCGACCGCCCGCAGATACGCGTGCTCCGCCTCGTCCAGCCGCAGCACCCGCGCGACCGCGTCCAGCACGGCGTCCGACACTCCACCGGACTTCGTCCGGGACGGGTCCCCAGGGCCCCTGCCCTGCTCCAGGCGGACGTAGTAGTCGACGCTCACCCCGGCCAGTTGCGCCACCTCCTCGCGGCGCAGACCCGGGACACGGCGGCGGCCGTAAGAGGGCAGCCCCACCTCCTCCGGCTGGATACGGGCACGGCGCGAGCGCAGGAAATCTCCCAGTTCTCCGTCCATGGCTTCGAGCCTAGGCGCCTCGCGCGCGGCGAACCTGGTACTGGCAGACCCAGGAAAAGCGCCCCCCTGGGTACGGCCGCCGACGGCGCCGAGGGTGGTGGACGAGGCCGGGGAGACGCCCCGGCCACCACCGAGGGGATGTCCCATGCCGTACGAGAACCTGGCCGGCCGTACCGCCGTCGTCACCGGAGCCGCGAGCGGGATCGGCGAGGCCATCGCCGTCCTGCTCGCCGCCCAGGGCGCACGGGTGGCCCTGCTGGCCCGGCGAGAGGAACGGCTGACGGCGCTCGCCGGGAAGATCCGGGCCGACGGCGGGCAGGCCCTGGCCGTCGTCGCGGACGTCACCGACGAGGCGTCCGTGGCAGCCGCCGCCGACCGGATCCACACCGAGTACGGGCCCGTCGACCTGGTCGTCAACTCCGCCGGCGTCATGCTGCCGCACCCCGTCGACGCCCGGCGCGCCGACGAGTGGCAGCGGATGCTCGACACCAACGTCGCCGGCGTGCTGCGGATCATCGGCGCCTTCACCGGCGACCTGGTGGGCGCGGCAGCGGACGGCCGTACGGCCGACATCGTGAACATCTCGTCCATCGCCGCGCACGTCAGCTTCCCGAACTACGCGGTGTACGGCGCGACCAAGGCGGCCGTCACCTATCTGTCGGAGTCCCTGCGCGGCGAGTTCGGGCCGCGGGACGTCCGGGTCACCAACATCGAACCCGGGTTCGTCGAGAGCGAGCTGCTCACCCACATCGGCGACGCGGAACTGGCCCGGCAGGTGGAGGACCTGCGGGAGCAGGTGGGCGCGCTGTCCGCCGAGGAACTGGCCGACCTGGTGGCCTACGCGACCAGCCGGCCGCGCCGGGTCAATCTGCGGCAGATCATCGCGCTGCCCACCCGGCAGGCCTGAACGGCATGCGCCCGCTCAGTCCTCCCAGCCGCTGTCCTGGGAGGACTTGCGGCGGCCGAACAGGTCCGGGTTGGTGCGGACGGCCTGGACGAGGTTGACGCCCACGATGCCGGCCCAGGCGACGAGCATGCCGGGGAGCTGGGCCACGCCCCCGCCGATCGCGGACAGCGGCACCGCGAGGACCAGGGAGACGATGCCGAAGCCGAAGCGCTCGCCCCAGGAGTCCGTGGGCCGCGGCGACCGGGAGTCCCGCGCCGTCTGCATCTGCTGCTCGGCGAGCTGCCGGCGCACCCGGCGGTCCACCGCGCCGTCGATCCGCTGGTCGACCTTCTCCAGGAACGAGTCGACCAGCGCGGACTCGTACTCCTCGCCCAGCTCCCTGCGTGCGTGCAGAGTGGCGTCGAGTTCCTTCTTCAGCTCGGTGTCCCGCGCGTCCATTCCGGTCATGGGACCACGGTAGAAAGAAGCGACACCCGCCGCACTGGGGTTAGCCCCCGTGTCGGGACGGGGGGCGGCCCGGGGGGCCCTCCACTCCCGCTTGCCGGTCTGCATATGCTCATGCAGAATCCTCAGCTACTGAATAGGCGAGGGGGAGCACGTCATGAGCGTGACCGACAGCCCTGCCGCGCGGCTCCAGGCGCTCTTCGAGGGCCACCGGCTGACGCCGACCCAGCGGCGCATCGCGCACAGCATGGTGCGGCGGGCCGCCGACGTGCCGTTCCTGTCGAGCGTGGAGCTCGCCGAACTGGCCGGGGTCAGCCAGCCGTCCGTGACCCGCTTCGCCGTGGCCCTGGGCTTCGACGGCTACCCGGCCCTGCGCCGCCATCTGCGCGAGGTCACCCCGGCCGAACCCGCGGCGGACGCCGGGTCCGTCAACGAGTACCAGCAGGCCGTCGAGGCCGAGATCGAGAACCTGCGGCACCTGGCGGAGGCCCTGGCCGATACCGGGCCCGTGCAGCGGGCCGGGCGCCTCCTCGCGGCCTCCCGTCCGCTCCCCGTCCTCGGCCTGCGGGCGGCGGCGGCCCAGGCACACGGCTTCGCCTACTTCGCCGCCAAGGTCCACCCCGACGTACGGCTGCTCAACGAGGGCGGCACGATGCTCCAGGACCGCATCGACGCCGCCGTCCGGGCCGGTGCGAGCGCACTGCTCTGTTTCGCGCTGCCCCGGCACCCCCGCGAGGTCGTCGACACCCTCGCCCACGCCAAGGAGGCCGGGCTGACCGTCGTCACGGTCGCCGACTCCGCCTTCGCACCGGTCGCCAAGGTGTCCGACCTGCTGCTCCCCGCCGCGGTCGGCACCGGCCTGGCCTTCGACACGGCCTGCGCCCCGATGCTTCTCGGCCGGGTGCTGCTCGAGGCGATGTGCGACGACCTGCCCGAGGCCCAGTCCCGCCTGGAGGAGTTCGACGCCAAGGCGGCGGCACGGGGTCTGTTCGTGGACTGACGGCACGCGCTCCGCCCTCTCAGACTCGTCTCACGTCGCGTCGCTAACGTGCGCCTCCTGTACCCCCTTCAGAGGCTTCGGAGACCGTACGGAGGCTGAACGTGACGCGCGGAGGACATGGGCATGGGCATGGGCATGGGCATGGACTGGCTCGGGTCGCCGTCGTCGTACGGGCGGGGGCGGCACCGCTGTGGTGGCTCGGCGCGTGCGCCGCGGGCATCGGCGTCCTGGCACCGGGACTGACCGGCCGCCGTATCGGTGTCCTGGCCGGGGCGGCCCTGTTCGTCCTCGCGACGGCGGCGGTGGCCCACGGAGGCCGCAAGCGCTACGTCACCCTGGCCGCCTCCGCGTCCCGCGCCGGCAAGCACGACGTACTCCAGGACCGCGCGGTGACGGTACGCAACTGGCGCCGCCACCACCGCTGGTGGCTCCTCCTCGCCTTCCTCGCCGCCCTGGGCACCACCTTCGCACTCCCGGCCGCGGGCGGCATGCTCCTGGCCGGCTGCGGAGCGGGCCTGTGGCTGAAGGCGGCGTGGCTGGGCCGCCGGGAGCGGGCCGACGAGGCGTTGCTGTGGGTCCGGGTGGACTGGCTGCGCGGGGGCGCGGGACGCCCGGCCGGCAAGCCGGTCAAGGGCTACCGCGACACGGGCATCGCGGCGGGCGACGCGGCCCCGGGCGGGGCGAGAAGGAAATCAGCGGCGCTCGTGTAGCAGGGCCGAGGCGCATGCCCTGCTTTTCAGGGGCGCGGGGAACTGCGCGACCAGCCACATCGCACCCGCAGCCAAGAACTACCCAAGCCCAGGCGGCGATCCCGTCAGCCCCTCCACATACGCCCCACCAGACTCCGCCACAACCTCCTCCACCGACTGCGCCTCCCGCACGACCGCGAAGGCCACACCCCCCTCCCCACCCGGCCGGAACCCGTAAACCCCGGGCCGGACAAGGGAGTTGTACCCGTAGTGATGTGCGAAGTAATACGCCCCCGTATCCAGCGCCGCCGCATACTCCCCCTGCTCCAGCACCGGCATGGACCGCCCCTCCGCCAGCAGATCCCCCGCGAAACAGGCCGGCCCCGCGACGTCCTGCACCACGACGGGCCCCTCCTTCACCCGCCCCTTCGCGTCGTACGCCGCGATCCTCAACGGCCAGCTCTCCGGCGCGTACACCGTCCGCGTGGCGACCTGCACACCGGCATGCGTCACCGCGACCGCCCGCCCGCCGGAGGTCTTCGCGTACTCGACCCGCGCCACCACGGTGCCGTGCTTGGCCAGCAGCGACCGCCCGAACTCCGTGACCAGCCCGTACCGCCCGTCGAACAGCCCCGGCACCTCCTCGGCCAGCGTCCGCGCATACTGCGCGTACGTCGGCGTCGTCGCGTCCGACGCGAAGTTCACCGGCAGTCCGCCGCCGATGTCGAGCGTGTCGATCTGCCGCCGCCCGATCCGCCGGTTGATCTCCTCGGCGAGCGCGTACACCTCCGCGACCCCCCGGGCCAGCAGCGACAGCGGGATGCCCTGGGAGCCGGTGTGCGCGTGCAGCCGGGTCAGCCACGGGCGGTCCTGGTACGCCCGCACGACCCACTCCCGGGCTCCCTCGTCGCGCAGTGCCACCCCGAACTTCGATGTCGCCGTGGCCGTCGAGGTCGCCTCGATGGAACCCCCGCCGACCTGCGGATTCACCCGGATCCCGAGGGGCGAGCCACTGCTGCCGGCGCTCATCAGTCCGTCGATGCGGTCCAGCTCCTGCGGGTTGTCCGCGTTGACGGCGATGCCCAGCGCCAGCGCCTCGCGCAGCTCGGCCGGTGTCTTGGCGGGTGAGTCCAGGACCGTCATCTCGGGGCGCAGTCCCGCCGCCCGCGCCAGCGCCAGCTCACCCGGGCTCGCCACCTCCGCTCCGATGCCCTCCGCGCGCAGCAGCCGCAGCACCGGCACCAGCGGGGTCGCCTTCACCGCGAAGGCGTGCAGCACGGGCGTGCCCGGCGCCACGACCGCCTCGAACGCCGCCCGCAGCTCCGCCGCCGACTCCCGGATGCCGGTGACGTCCAGCAGCCCGACGACGGGGCTGCCGGGCCCGAGCAGTCCCTGCTCCACGGCGGACCGCACCGCCTCGTCCCGCCGGGCCGCCCGTCCGGCGCCCGAGTCGCCTGCCTGAATGTCGTCATCCATGGATCCAGCCAAACATCCACGGCACCGCCGCGCCGACCTCCCTACGTATTGACTAGCTCTATTCAGGCGGCCAGGATGTGAATAACAGCAGCAACAATCCGCCGGGAGCACCACGCACCCACCAGGAGGCAGACCATGTCAGGACCCCGCCCCGTCCGAGCATCGCGCGGCACGGAACCGAGCGCCCTGGGATGGCAGCAGGAAGCCGCCCTGCGGATGCTGCAGAACAACCTCGACCCGGAGGTCGCCGAGCACCCCGACAAGCTCGTCGTCTACGGCGGCACCGGCAAGGCGGCACGCGACTGGCGCTCCTTCGACGCGATGGTGCGCACGCTGAAGGGCCTGAAGCAGGACGAGACGATGCTCGTCCAGTCCGGCCGTCCCGTCGGCGTCATGCAGACCCACGAGTGGGCCCCGCGCGTCCTCATCGCCAACTCCAACCTCGTCGGCGACTGGGCCAACTGGGAGGAGTTCCGCCGCCTGGAGGCCCTCGGCCTGACCATGTACGGGCAGATGACCGCCGGCTCCTGGATCTACATCGGCACCCAGGGCATCCTCCAGGGCACCTACGAGACCTTCGCCGCCGTCGCCGCCAAGAAGTTCGACGGCACCCTCGCGGGGACCATCACCCTCACCGCCGGTCTCGGCGGCATGGGAGGCGCCCAGCCGCTCGCCGTGACGATGAACGACGGTGTGGCGATCTGTATCGACTGCGACCCGCGCGCCATCGAACGGCGTATCGAGCACCGCTACCTGGACGTGAAGGCCGACTCCCTCGACCACGCGCTGCACCTGGCCGTGGAGGCCCGTGACGCCCGCCGGCCGCTCTCCATCGGCGTCCTCGGCAACGCCGCCGAGCTGCTGCCGCAACTGCTCGCCATGGGCGCCCCGATCGACATCGTGACCGACCAGACCTCCGCCCACGACCCGCTGGCCTATCTGCCTCTCGGCCTGGCCTTCGAGGACATGGCCGACGCCGCCGCTAAGGACCCGGCCGGGTTCACCACCCGGGCCCGCGAGTCCATGGCCCGGCATGTCGAGGCCATGGTCGGCTTCATGGACGCCGGCGCCGAGGTCTTCGACTACGGCAACTCCATCCGCGGCGAGGCCCGGCTCGCCGGATACGACCGGGCCTTCGCCTTCCCCGGCTTCGTCCCCGCCTACATCCGCCCGCTGTTCTGCGAGGGCAAGGGCCCCTTCCGCTGGGCCGCGCTGTCCGGCGAGGCCTCCGACATCGCGAAGACCGACAAGGCGATCCTCGACCTCTTCCCGGAGAACGAGTCCCTGGCCCGCTGGATCCGCATGGCAGGGGAGCGGGTCCACTTCCAGGGCCTGCCCGCCCGTATCTGCTGGCTGGGCTACGGCGAGCGGGACAAGGCCGGTGAGCGGTTCAACGACATGGTCGCGAGCGGGGAGCTGGCCGCGCCGGTCGTCATCGGCCGCGACCACCTCGACTGCGGATCCGTCGCGTCCCCCTACCGCGAGACCGAGGCCATGCTCGACGGGTCCGACGCGATCGCCGACTGGCCCCTGCTCAACGCGATGGTGAACGTGGCGTCCGGGGCGTCCTGGGTGTCGCTGCACCACGGGGGCGGGGTCGGCATGGGGCGGTCGATCCACGCGGGGCAGGTGACGGTGGCCGACGGCACGAAACTGGCCGGTGAGAAGATCCGCCGGGTCCTCACGAACGACCCCGGCATGGGCGTCATCCGGCATGTCGACGCCGGGTACGACATCGCGGACTCGGTCGCCCAGGACAAGGGCGTCCGTGTCCCGATGCGCGAGGGTGACGACGCGTGACGCAGGAACCCGCCGACCCGCGGCCGGACCCCACCGGCAGCTCCTTCCACCGGATGTGGCGCGAGCTGCTCCCCCTCGGCCGCCACCCCGCCTCCGGCGGCTACCGGCGCTTCGCCTGGAGCGGTGTCGACGGTGACTGCCGGGCCTGGTTCGAAGAACAAGCCCTCGCCCGTGGCCTGCGCTACGAGACCGACCGGAACGGCAACCAGTGGGCCTGGCTCGGCGACCCCGCCGCCGGGGACGCCGTCGTCACCGGGTCGCATCTCGACTCCGTGCCGGACGGCGGGGCCTTCGACGGGCCGCTCGGCGTGGTGTCGGCCTTCGCCGCGCTGGACGAACTGCGCGGCCGGGGCGCGCGGTTCACCCGCCCCCTCGGCATCGTGAACTTCGGTGACGAGGAGGGCGCCCGGTTCGGGCTCGCCTGCGTCGGATCCCGGCTCACCGCCGGGCAGCTCACCCGCGAGCAGGCGCACCGGCTCACCGACGGCGAGGGCGTGACGCTGCCGCGCGCCATGGAGACCGCCGGATACGACCCCGACGCCATCGGGCCCGACCCCGAACGGCTCGCCCGCATCGGCGCCTTCGTCGAACTCCACGTCGAGCAGGGCCGGGCCCTGGACCTGTCCGGCGACCGGGTCGGCATCGCCAGCGCGATCTGGCCGCACGGCCGGTGGCGGTTCGACTTCCGGGGCGAGGCCAACCACGCCGGCACCACCCGGCTCGCCGACCGGCGCGACCCCATGCTGTCCTACGCCGAGACCGTCCTCGCCGCCCGCCGCGAGGCCGAACTCGCCGGTGCCGTCGCCACCTTCGGCAAGATCGCCGTCGAGCCGAACGGCGTCAACGCCATCCCCTCCCTCGTGCGCGGCTGGCTCGACTCGCGCGCCGCCGACCAGGACGGCCTGGACGCCGTGGTCGCCGGCGTGGAGAAGGCGGCCGGGGAGTACGCCGCGGCCCATGGCGTCGAGCTGGCCGTCGTCCGTGAGTCTTTCACCCCGGTCGTCGAGTTCGACCACGCCCTGCGCGACGAGCTCGCCCGCATCCTCGGCAAGGACACCGGCCTCACGGTCCCCGTCCTCGGCACGGGTGCCGGACACGACGCCGGGATCCTGTCCGGGAGCATCCCGACCGCCATGCTGTTCGTGCGCAACCCGACCGGCGTCTCCCACTCCCCGGCCGAGTCCGCGACCGAGGACGACTGCGTGGCCGGGGTACTCGCCCTCGCCGACGTACTGGAAGGACTGGCCTGCACGTGACGCCCACCCAGCAGACCCGTACGTACTGGCTGGAACACGCCTGGCTCGGCACCCACGTCGAGCCGGGCGTCACCCTCGACGTCCACGACGGGCGCATCACCGCCGTCCGGACCGGGGTCGCCACGCCGCCCCCAGGCGCCGAGATCCTGCGCGGCCTCACCCTCCCCGGGCTGGCCAACGCCCACAGCCACGCCTTCCACCGGGCCCTGCGCGGCACCGTCCAGGTCGGCTCCGGGACCTTCTGGACCTGGCGCGAGGTCATGTACGCCACGGCCGCCCGGCTCACCCCGGACACCTACCACGCCCTGGCCCGCGCCGTGTACGCCGAGATGGCCCTGGCCGGCATCACGGCGGTCGGCGAGTTCCACTACGTCCACCACGCCCCCGGCGGCACCCCCTACGCCGACCCCAACGCGATGGGCGAGGCCCTGATCGCGGCCGCCGCCGAAGCCGGGATCCGCATCACCCTCCTCGACACCGCCTATCTCTCCTCCGGCTTCGGACAGCCGCCCTCCGCCCAGCAGCTCCGCTTCTCCGACGGCACGGCGGACGCCTGGGCCGAACGCTGTTCAGTTCTCAAGGAACGGGATCACGCACGGATCGGAGCGGCGATCCACTCCGTACGGGCCGTGCCCGCCGACCAGCTGGCGACCGTCGCGAGGTGGGCCGAGGAGCGGCGGGCCCGGCTGCATGTACACCTGTCGGAGCAGACCGCCGAGAACGAGGCGTGCCTGGAGATCCACGGGTGCACTCCGACGCAGCTGCTCGCCCTGCACGGCGTCCTCGGGCCGCGCACGACCGGCGTTCACAACACCCACCTCACCGCCGAGGACGTCTCCCTCATCGGCGGCAGCGGCACCGGCACCTGCATGTGCCCCACCACCGAGCGGGACCTGGCCGACGGCATCGGGCCCGCGGCCGCCCTGCAGAACGAGGGCTCCCCGCTCTCCCTCGGCTCCGACAGCCACGCGGTGATCGACCTGCTGGAGGAGGCGCGCGCCCTGGAGCTGAACGAGCGCCTGCGCACCCGCACCCGAGGTCACTGGACGGCCGCGGCCCTGCTGCGGGCGGCCTCGGCCGACGGGCACGCGACCCTCGGCTGGGCGGACGCGGGCGCCCTGGAACCCGGAGCGCTGGCCGACTTCACGACGGTCGCTCTCGACTCGGTCAGGACGGCAGGGCCGCTTCCGCGGCTCGGGGCCGAGACGGCCGTATTCGCCGCGTCGGCAGCAGACGTGTCGCATACGGTCGTGGCTGGTCGGCACGTCGTACGGGACGGGGTCCACGCCCTCGTGCCGGATGTGCCGAAAGCCCTCGCGGACGCCGTCGAAGCCCTGCGCGGATGACCGCGGGCCGCCCACCCGCGCGGTCCGTCTCCGCCCCCGAACCCGACCCCACCGCCGACCAGGCCACCAAGGACGCCATGAGCAACGCGACGACCGTCAGCCCCGCCCACTCCGCGAGCACCGCAAGCACGCTCATCACCAACATCGCAGCCCTGGTCACCAACGACCCCTCCCTAGGTGACAATTCCCCCCTCGGACTGGTCCAGGACGCGGCCGTCGTCATCGAGGGCGACCGCGTCGTGTGGACCGGTGATCAAAGCAAAGCACCCGCCACTGACAATCGGGTCGACGCAGGTGGCAGGGCGGTCGTGCCGGGCTTCGTCGACTCCCACTCGCACCTCGTCTTCGCGGGCGACCGCACACAGGAGTTCAACGCCCGCATGTCGGGGCGGCCGTACAGCGCGGGCGGCATCCGCACGACCGTCGCCGCCACCCGCGCCGCGAGCGACGCGGAACTCGAGGCCAACGTCGCCCGTTACCTCCGCGAGGCGCTGCACCAGGGCACCACGACCTTCGAGACCAAGTCCGGCTACGGCCTGACCGTCGAGGACGAGGCCCGGGCCCTGCGCGTCGCCGCCGCACACACCGACGAGGTCACCTATCTCGGCGCCCACATCGTCGCCCCCGAGTTCACCGAGGACCCGGCCGGCTACGTCGCGCTCGTCACCGGCGAGATGCTCGACGCCTGCGCCCCGTACGCCCGCTGGATCGACGTCTTCTGCGAGAAGGGCGCCTTCGACGGCGACCAGGCCCGCGCGATCCTCACCGCGGGCAAGGCCAAGGGCCTGCACCCCCGTATCCACGCCAACCAGCTCTCGTACGGCCCGGGCGTCCAGCTCGCCGTCGAGCTCGACGCGGCCAGCGCCGACCACTGCACCCACCTGACCGACGCGGACGTGGACGCCCTGGCCGACAGCCGTACGGTCGCCACCCTCCTGCCCGGCGCCGAGTTCTCCACGCGGGCCGAGTGGCCGGACGCCCGCCGCCTCCTGGACGCGGGCGCCACCGTGGCCCTCTCCACCGACTGCAACCCGGGCTCGTCCTTCACCTCCTCCGTCCCGTTCTGCGTCGCGCTCGCCGTACGGGACATGGGCATGACCCCGGACGAGGCCGTCTGGTCGGCCACGGCGGGCGGCGCGGCGGCCCTCCGGCGCACCGACATCGGCCGCATCACCCCGGGCGCGTACGCCGACCTGACGCTCCTCGACGCCCCGAGCCACGTCCACCTGGCCTACCGCCCCGGCGTCCCTCTGGTCACCGGAGTCTGGCGGCGCGGCGAAAGGGTGCTCTGACCACCGAACCCACCCCAAGGTTGTGCACGACTTCCATACCGGATACATCACGAGTCCATGACAAACGGGAGTTGACGATCCGCCAGATCAACACCCTTCGCACATAACGGACTTGACCCCCTTCGCGCCGCGGCGGAGGATCGCGCTCAGTCGCCGCGCGCACCGTGACCCGTGCGCCGGTCGCAGGCGACGAGGGGGGTTTCTCACGGCATGTCCCGCGAGGGCGTGCCGTTCCGTGCGTGGACACGTGGGTGCGCACCGTGCGCGCGCCGCGATGACACCGCTTTCCTCCCCGCCCCGTTTTCCGGACGACAGGAGGAAGCCCATGGCAGACGAGATGGTGCAGCGCGCCCAGAGATTCATCAACACCACGTACAACAACGGCGCGACGCTGGGCATCTCCAAGCTGGAGGAGAACGGCCAGACCGGCTGGCCCGTGATGTACGCCCTGACCCGGGCGCTCCAGTACGAGATGGGCATCACCGCCCTGTCCGACTCCTTCGGCCCGACCACCCTCGGGAAGATCGGGGAGAAGTACGGCAAGCTGGACGAGACGACCATCCCCTCGGCCAACTTCTGCCGCATCATCCAGTCCGCCCTGTACTGCAAGGGCTACGACGGCGGCGAGATCGACGGCACGTACAACGACCGGGTCAAGGACGCGGTCGTGAAGCTCAACCAGAACATGGGCGTCTCGGGCACGTACCCGGGCAGCTCCCTGTGGCCGAAGGTGGTCAAGGGCCTGTTCAACATGGACGCCTACGTCACCATCGGCGGCGGCTCGGACACCATCCGGACCATCCAGCAGTGGCTGAACGGCCGTTACATCCTGCGCAAGGACTTCTACGTCATCCCCTGCGACGGCCACCACTCCCGCGACGTCGCCAAGTCCATGCTGTTCGCGATCCAGTACGAGCTGGGCATGGCCGACGGCGTCGCCAACGGCGTGTTCGGGCCCGGCACGCAGTCCGGTCTGAAGAGCCACACCGTCTCGACCGGCACCACCGGCGTCTGGGCGCAGCTTTTCACCGGGGCCATGGTCCTGAACAAGCGGAACGTCCCCTTCGGCAACTTCACCTCGACGGTGCAGTCCGGCGTGGAGACCTTCCAGTCCTTCAGCAAGCTCCCGGTCACCGGCAAGGGCGACTTCCAGACCTGGGCCTCGCTGCTCGTCTCCTACGGCGACCAGTCCCGCAAGGGCACGGCCTGCGACGGCGTCACCAAGATCACGCCCGAGCGTGCGCAGGCGCTGAAGGACGCCGGCTACAAGTACATCGGCCGCTACCTCTTCAACCCCTCCAGCACCAGCCTGCCGGAGAAGCAGATCCAGCCGGGCGAGCTGGCCACCATCAAGGAGTACGGCCTCAACTGCTTCCCGATCTTCCAGACCTGGAGCCGTTCGGCGGACTACTTCAGCTACAACCAGGGCACCGCCGACGCGTTCCGCGCGATCGAGTGGGCCGAGTTCCACGGCTTCAAGCCCGGCACCATCATCTACTTCGCCGTCGACTACGACGCCATGGACGGCGAGGTCACGGACTACGTCATCCCGCACTTCCGCGGCATCATGCGGACGATCGGCGAGAACTCCGCCTACGGCATCGGCGTCTACGGCCCGCGCAACGTCTGCCAGCGCGTCGCGGACGCCGGTTACGCGGCGACGAGCTTCGTCTCCGACATGTCCAGCGGCTTCTCCGGCAACCTCGGCTACCCGCTGCCCACGAACTGGGCGTTCGACCAGATCTCCACGATCAAGGTCGGCTCCGGCTCCGGCCTCATCGAGATCGACAACAACATCGTCTCGGGGCGGGACTTCGGCCAGAGCGACTTCAACCCGGGCGCCGACCTCGGGGGGCTGGACACGGACCTGGACAAGGACGCGTATCGCAGCCTGATGCTCCAGGACGTCAAGGCCTACCTGGAGTCGATCGGCGTCCCCGAGACCGGCGGGGACGGCTGGACGGACAAGGACTGGGCCACCCTGGGCGGCATCTCCACGACCAAGGCCTTCGACCTGGTGCTCAGCGCGGACTGGCTGTTCACCTCGCTCGCCCGTCAGCTCAAACTCCGCAAGGCGCTCATCCAGGCGCCCGTGATGTGGGAGCTGCGCAAGATGAACCCCCTGGACGTCGCCGCGGACGAGGCCGTGAAGAACGGCCTGGACGACGACTGCAGCACCGGCTGGGGACAGATCTTCGCCTGGGTGACGATCGACGCCCGCAACTACTGCATGCAGCAGGGCATCATCAACGGTTCGCCCCTCACCGACGACGACATCCCCACGGTGTGGAAGCAGCTCAACGAGGACGAGACGTACAACATCCGCTCGGTCGCGTACCTGACGCTCTACAACGCCCACCAGCTCAACGCCCCGCGGCCGAACCTGAGCACCACCCAGGCCCAGACGCAGGCCCTGCTGGCCCGGTACAACGGCACCGGCGAGGAGGCGGCCCAGTACGGCCGTGAGCTGCTCGGCCTGTACAACGTCCTGGAGAATTACAACGCGCTGTCGCGCGCCAACTGACGACCCGCGCTGACGGAGGAGTGGGACGGATGACAAAGCACTGGTCGGCACCGCTCCTGGTGAACCTGCTGCTCGGAATCCCGGCGGTGGTGCCGATCTGGCTGCTGTGGTACCTCGCGGTGAACTGGCCGCTCGCCGAACTCGGGCTGACGGTGCGGGAACCGACGGAGAACGACGGCATGGCCCTGTGGCTCGTGATCGTCGTTCCCGTCGTCGCGCTGTTCGGCCTGATCTGGTGGCTGGCCAACAGTCCCCTCCGGCGCCGGACGGCGCTGGCTCCGCGTACGTACTGGCTGCTGAGCGTTCTGGCCCCTCTCCTCCCCACGGTCGTCCTCATCCTCATCTCCTGAGAAAGGAACAGCAGACGTGCAGCACGACATGCGCAAGGCCGTATCGAGACGAACCCTGGTGAAGAGCGCCGGTGTGATCACGGCCGCGGCGGCGATCGGCTCGATCGCCCCGTCCACCGCGACGGCAGCCCCGAAGAGCGGCCCGGTGAGCGGCCCGGTGAGCGCGCCGAAGAAGGCCCCCACCTCCGCCAACGGCTGGCCCCTGGAGCAGGAGGCCAACCATGTCTCCACCGTCTGGACCCGCTCCGTCCCGGGCACCGGCCTGGAGACCGACGTCCGGATCGGTGACGTGGAGGCGATCCTGCTCCACGTCATACGGCGCTACCACTACGAGGTCGAGCAGCTCAGCCGCGTCGACCTGGCGGGCTGGCAGCCGATCGGCGGCCTGAAGAAGGGCGGGCCGGAGTCCAACCTCGCCTCGGGCACCGCGGTGCGGATCCGCCAGGGCGCGGGCGCGAGCGGCAGTCTCTTCCCGCTGCAGGTGCTGACGGTGCGCGACATCCTCGCCGACTGCGAGGGCGTGGTGCGCTGGGGCGGCGACGACAGCCCGGTGGACGAGTCGCTGTTCTACGTCGACCGAGGCCCGGACGACGCGTCGGTCCGGGAGCTCGCCGACCGGCTGCGGCTGGCCGAGGCCACGCCCGGTGAGGGCGCCGGCGTGACGGTGGACGTTCTGGCCCCGTCGCGGCGCGACCGCGCGAAGCGGCTGGTGAGGGAGCAGCGCGCCGGCTGACTCCCGTACGGGAGGTGTCCGCGGGGCGGGCCTATGGCA
>NZ_JBHUQX010000230.1:0-14936 GCF_042674225.1 Streptomyces sp. NPDC056948 | reverse complement strand
GTCGACCACCAGCCCCGCGCCGTGCTCCCGGCAGGCCGCGGCGAGGGCCGCGAGCGGGGCCGCGTCGCCGTCGACCGAGAAGACCGTGTCGGACACCGTGATCGCCGCGCCCTCGTGTGCCGAGAGCGCCTTGCGCACGGCGTCCGGCTCGGCGTGCGCCACCACCTGGGTCGAACCGCGGGCCAGCCGGCAGCCGTCGATGAGCGAGGCGTGGTTGCCCGCGTCGGAGACGATCAGGGAGCCGTGCGGGGCCAGCGCGGTGACCGCCGCGAGGTTGGCCGCGTAGCCGGAGGAGAAGACGAGGGCCGCCTCGACACCGCAGAATTCGGCCAGTTCCCGTTCCAGTTCCGCGTGCAGTTCGGTACTCCCCGTGACAAGCCGGGAGCCGGTCGAACCGCCGCCCCAGACCCGCGCGGCACGGGCCGCGCCCTCGGTGACCTCGGGGTGCCGGGCCAGCCCCAGGTAGTCGTTGCTCGCCAGATCGAGGAGCGGTGAGGCGGCCGGACGGGGGCGCAGAGTCCGTACGAGTCCGGCGCGGCGGCGCACTCGCGCCTGCTCGTCGATCCAGCCGAACGCCATGGGGGGTCCTCCGGGAATTTTGTAGGCAGTGCACAGACACTAGCGGGACCACCAGCAGGTCAGTATGTGGCAATACCCACACCTCGAAGCGACTCTGTTGTGCGAACTCTCCTTGGCCCGGAGCGGGTCCGTAGGACAGGATCGGCTCTCATGGACCTGCTGAACACGCTGGTGGACAAGGGGCTTCGGCGCGAGCTGCCGACCCGCGAAGAGGCACTTTCCGTCCTCGCGACATCCGACGACGACCTGCTCGATGTGGTGGCCGCGGCCGGGAAGGTGCGCCGGCACTGGTTCGGCCGACGGGTGAAACTCAACTATCTCGTCAACCTGAAGTCCGGCCTGTGTCCCGAGGACTGCTCCTACTGTTCGCAGCGGCTCGGCTCCCAGGCCGGGATCCTGAAGTACACCTGGCTCAAACCCGACCAGGCCTCCGACGCGGCGGCGGCCGGTGTGGCCGGAGGCGCCAAGCGCGTGTGCCTGGTGGCCAGCGGGCGCGGTCCGACCGACCGGGACGTGGACCGGGTCTCCGACACGATCAAGGCGATCAAGGAGAGCAACGAGGGCGTCGAGGTGTGCGCCTGTCTCGGACTGCTCTCCGACGGGCAGGCCGAGCGGCTGCGCGAGGCGGGCGCCGACGCCTACAACCACAACCTCAACACGTCCGAGGCGACGTACGGGGAGATCACGACCACGCACACCTACGCCGACCGGGTGGACACGGTCGAGAAGGCCCACGCGGCAGGCCTCTCCGCCTGCTCCGGGCTGATCGCGGGCATGGGCGAGTCGGACGAGGACCTGGTGGACGTCGTCTACTCGCTGCGCGAGCTGGACCCGGACTCGGTTCCGGTCAACTTCCTGATCCCGGTCGAGGGCACCCCGCTGGCCAAGGAGTGGAACCTCACCCCGCAGCGCTGCCTCAGGATTCTGGCGATGGTGCGCTTCGTGTGCCCGGACGTCGAGGTGCGCATCGCGGGCGGCCGGGAGGTCCATCTGCGCTCGATGCAGCCGCTCGCCCTGAACCTGGCCAATTCGATCTTCCTCGGCGACTACCTGACCACCGAGGGCCAGGCGGGCAAGGCCGACCTCGAGATGATCGCGGACGCCGGGTTCGAGGTGGAGGGCACCGACCAGGTGACGCTGCCCGAGCACCGGGGCGGCGGCTGCCACGACGGTGGCGGGGTCTGCGGTTCCGAGGGGGGCGGAGGCTGCGGTTCCGCCGACGCCGCCCCGGAGGTCTCCGAGTCCCGTACGGCCGCCGATGCCCGTACCGACCTGGTCGCCGTCCGCCGCCGGGGCGCCGGAACGGACCTCGCGCCCAATGCCTGAGCGCACGGTGCCCGAGCTGACGGTGCCCGAGCTGCTGGAGCTCGACCGGCGGCATGTGTGGCATCCGTACGGCCCGATGCCCGGACGGCAGGAACCGCTCGTCGTGGAGTCGGCGAGCGGGGTGCGACTGCGGCTCGCCGACGGCTCGGGAGAGCTGGTCGACGGCATGTCGTCCTGGTGGTCGGCGATCCACGGCTACAACCACCCGGTGCTCAACGAGGCGGCGCGCGGGCAACTGGAGCGGATGAGCCATGTGATGTTCGGCGGGCTCACCCACGAGCCCGCCGTACGACTGGCGAAGCTCCTTGTCGACATGTCTCCCGACGGCCTCGAGCATGTCTTCCTCGCCGACTCGGGGTCCGTGTCGGTCGAGGTCGCGGTCAAGATGTGCCTGCAGTACTGGCGTTCGCTGGGCCGTCCCGGCAAGCAGCGGCTGCTGACCTGGCGCGGCGGCTACCACGGCGACACCTGGCAGCCGATGTCGGTGTGCGATCCCGAGGGCGGGATGCACGAGCTGTGGACCGGGGTGCTCCAGCGTCAGGTGTTCGCGGACCCGCCGCCTGCCGAGTACGACGAGGCGTACGCCGAGCACTTGCGCACGATGGTCGAGCGGCACGCCGACGAGCTGGCGGCGGTGATCGTCGAGCCGGTGGTGCAGGGCGCTGGCGGGATGCGCTTCCACTCCCCCGCTTATCTGCGGGTGCTGCGCGAGGCGTGCGACGCGCACGACGTGCTGCTGGTGTTCGACGAGATCGCGACCGGTTTCGGCCGTACGGGCGCGCTGTTCGCGGCGGAGCACGCGGCCGTGACGCCGGATGTGATGTGCGTGGGCAAGGCGCTGACCGGCGGTTATCTGACCATGGCGGCGACGCTGTGCACCGCTCGGGTGGCCGACGGGATCTCGCGGGGCGAGGTGCCGGTGCTCGCGCACGGCCCGACCTTCATGGGCAATCCGCTGGCGGCGGCCGTGGCCTGTGCCTCGATCGAGCTGCTGCTCGGCCAGGACTGGCTCGCGGAGGTCAAGCGCATCGAGGCGGGGCTGCGGGACGGGCTCGCGGCGGTCTCGGAGCTGCCGGGTGTGCAGGACGTGCGGGTCCTCGGCGCCATCGGGGTCGTGCAACTGGATCACGCCGTGGACATGAAGACGGCCACCGAGGCGGCCGTGCGCGAGGGCGTGTGGCTGCGGCCGTTCCGCGATCTGATCTACACGATGCCGCCCTTCGTCACGGGCGACGCGGACGTGGCGCGGATCGCGCGGGCGGTGTGCTCGGCGGCGCGGGAGGGATGACATGTCGGTACTGGTGATCACGGGCACGGGCACGGAGGTCGGCAAGACGGTCGTGACCGCCGCCGTCGCCGCGACGGCGCGGGCGGCCGGCCGTTCGGTGGCCGTGCTGAAGGCCGCGCAGACGGGCGTACGGCCGGACGAGCCGGGGGACGCCGCCGAGGTCGCGCGGCTCGCGGGCGCCGTGACGACGGCCGAACTCGCCCGGTATCCCGAGCCGTTGGCGCCGGCCACGGCCGCCCGCCGGGCCGGTCGCACCCCGGTGCATCCGCAGGAGGTCGCGGAGGCCGCCGCCAAGCTGGCCACCGAGCACGACCTGGTGCTCGTCGAGGGGGCGGGCGGACTGCTCGTACGGTTCGACGCGGCCGGCGGCACGCTGGCGGACGCTGCCCGGCTGCTGTCGGCGCCGGTGCTGGTGGTGGCGTCGGCGGGGCTCGGCACGTTGAACACGACGGAGCTGACAGCGCGTGAACTCCGTTCCCGTGGGCTGGACCTGGCCGGGATCGTGATCGGGAGCTGGCCCGCGGCCCCGGATCTCGCCGCGCGCTGCAATCTCGCGGACCTGCCGGACGTGGCCGGAGCGCCGCTGCTGGGCTCCGTTCCCGCCGGGGCCGGAGCCCTCTCCCCCGCCGCCTTCCGGTCGGCCGCGCCGCTCTGGCTGGCGCCTCGTCTGGACGGTACGTGGGACGCGGAGGCGTTCCGGGTGCGGGAGGCGCCCCGGGTCTCCTGAGTCCCGGCGGGCGCGCGGTGAAACCGGCGCGGACGTGATCGCGTGTTGAACTACGTACGTGATCACCTCTGGAGGGAACGCCTTGCACGCGACACACTCACGCCCGTCCCGCCGCACGGCCCTCGCCCTGGGCGCGGCCGCCGCTCTCTCGCTCGGCGGCGGCACGGCCCACGCGTTACCCGGTACGGGTGGCATCACCGCACGGCTGAGGGAGCTCGAACAGGAGCACACCGCGCGGCTGGGCGTCTACGCCCGCAACCTGCGCACGGGCCGGACCGTGGCCCACCGGGCGGACGAACGCTTCCCGATGGCCTCGGTGTTCAAGACGCTGGCCGCCGCGGCCGTCCTGCGCGACCTCGACCGCGACGGCGAGTTCCTGGCCCGGCGTATCCACTACACCCAGGACTACGTCACGAAGTCGGGGCACTCCCCGATCACGCAGGAGAACATCGCGACCGGCATGACCGTCGGCGAACTGTGCGACGCCACCATTCGCTTCAGCGACAACACCGCGGGCAATCTGCTGCTGAAGGAGCTGGGCGGACCGACCGCCATCACGCGCTTCAGCCGCTCGATCGGTGACGGGGTCACCCGGCTCGACCGGTGGGAGCCGGAGCTCAACTCCGCGGAGCCGTGGCGCGTGACCGACACGACCTCCCCGCGGGCCGTGGGCCTGTCCTACGCCCGTCTCGTGCTCGGCAACGCGCTGGAGCCGAGGGACCGGGCACGGATCACGGACTGGCTGCTGCGCAACACCACCAGCACCGAGAAGTTCCGCAAGGGCCTGCCCGCCGACTGGCCGCTCGCCGACAAGACCGGCGGAGGACGGCACGGCGGCTCCAACGACGTGGGCATCACCTGGACGCCGGACGGCACTCCGATCGTGCTGTCCGTCCTGACGACCCAGCCCGAGGAGGACGCCCCGACCGACAACGCGCTGGTCGCCCGGACGGCCGCCCTCCTTGCGACGGAACTCGGCTAGGACCCGTGGCCGACCGAACAGAGCGGCGAGCCGGGCGGTCGTGGGACGCCTGGCTCGTCGCGGGCGCCGTCGGTGTCGCCGGCCTGCTGGGCCTGCACTCCGCCGTGCCCAACGGGGTCGGGCGGCTCGGAAGCCTCCTGGAGACGTTCCTGCCGTGGCTGGGCGTGGCCGTGCCTCTGCTCGGCTGTCTCGCCGCGCTCAGGCGGTCGAAGGCGGGGCTGCTCGCCTGCCTGGCGCCGGTGGCCGTCTGGTTCTGGATGTTCGGCGGGCTGTGGTTCTCCTCGCCCCCGGAGCCGTACGACCTGAGGGTCGTCCAGCACAACGTGGCCGATGACAACTCCGACCGCTCCGGCACCGCACGGGCTCTGCTCGCCACGGGTGCGGAGCTGGTGGCCGTCGAGGAGCTGACGCCTTCCGCACGGCCCGCGTACCAGGAGGTCCTGGGCGCATCCCGGCCGCACCGGGCGGTCCACGGCACGGTGGGTCTGTGGTCGGCCTGGCCCCTGTCGGACGTACGGCCCGTGGACATCCGGCCCGAGGGCTTTCCGGAGAGCTGGCAGCGCGGGCTGCGGGCCACGGTGTCCGCGCCCGGTGGAGCGGTCGCGGTCTATGTGGTCCATCTGCCGTCCGTCCGTCTGGGTCCGACGGGCCTGACGTCGGCGGCCCGTGACGAGAGCGCGGCACTGCTCGGGGCCCGGATCGCGGACGACCCGGCCGGCCGGCTCCTGGTGGTGGGGGACCTCAACGGCACGGTGCAGGACCGGGGGCTCGGTCCGCTCACCTCCCAACTGGACGCTCCGCCCTCGGGGTTCGCGTTCAGTTGGCCGGCCGCCTTTCCGGTGGCGCGGATCGACCAGGTGCTGGGGAGAGGAGCCGAGGTGACGGAAGTGTCCGCCCTGGAAGCGACCGGGAGTGATCATCTTCCGGTGCTGGGCCGGGTCCGTCTGGGCTAGTCGAGTTGTCGGCGGCAGGGGTGCGCGAGGGCCCGGCGGGGGACAATCCCGGTAGGTCGCCTAGCAGGGAGGTCCCCATGCCGCTCCGCTCCGGCAAGGTGCCGCGGGATGCCCTGCACCATCCGCTGTTCGCCCGCTACTACGCCCGGATCAGCGTCGCCGCCGAGACCCGGATGGGCATGGGCAGCGTGCGCGGGAGACTGCTCGACGGGCTGTCCGGGCGGGTGCTCGAGATCGGCGCGGGCAACGGGCTGAACTTCGCGCACTACCCGGGCGCCGTCTCGGAGGTCGTGGCCATCGAACCGGAGCGGCGGCTGAGGCGGCTTGCCGTGGAGGCCGCCCTGCGCGCCGAGGTGCCGGTGGATGTGGTGCCGGGTGCGGCCGAGGCGCTGCCGGTCAAGAGTGAGGGCTTCGACGCGGCGGTGGTGTCGCTGGTGCTGTGCAGTGTGCGGGACGTGCCTCGGGCGCTCGGGGAGCTCCGGCGGGTGCTGCGGCCGGGCGGTGAGGTGCGGTTCTTCGAGCACGGCCGGGGCGGCGGCCGGGTGATGACCTTCAGCCAGCGCGCGCTGGACCGGACGGTGTGGCCGGCGCTGAACGGGGGCTGCCATCTGTCGCGGGAGCCGGTGCGGGCGCTGCGCGACGCCGGCTTCGAACTCGGCCCCTACCGGCAGGTGCTGATGCCGGAGCAGGGGCCGAGGCTGCCTGCCTCGTACTGCGTGCTGGGCACGGCATGGCGCCCGGTCAGCTCCTAATCACAGGCTCCACTGCCGCAGCTCCTGCTCGATGTCCCGCACGGATGCCTCGCCGCCCTTGACCAGCTTGGCGAGGTCGCGGACCTGCTCGGGCGAGGTGACGACCTTGGCGCCGCTGGCCACGAGATACGCGTAGGCGACGGCGGAGGCGAACAGGGCGTTGGAGCGTTCCAGCGCGGGGACGTGGATCAAGAGCTGGAGCAGCGCGGCGGCGCGGGCGTGCGGGCTGTCGTAGACGGGGACGTCGAATATGGCGGCCTGGTGGCGTGCGACGGCGGCGACGAGGGCTCCCCAGTCGGTGACCTGGGGGTCTCCCGGGGTCTTGTGCTCGGCGAGCATCAGCAGCCAGGCGAGATCGATCTCGAGGTTGTTCAAGGGATCAGTGACGACCTTCGCGCGTGCCCTCACGATCGACGCCGAATTCGTCGGCGAAGACGGACTCGTACTGCTTCATGAAGTCGGCGGCGGCCTCCACGAAGGTGTGGCCCACCTCGCCGGTGTCCTGTCTGACCAGCTCTTCGATGTAGCGGTTGACGCTCATACCGCGGGCCAGGGCGCGTTCGCGGGCGGCTCGGGCGGTGCCCTCGTCGACTCGCACGTTCAGCTGGGTCTTCGCCATACCTCGACGCTAGCGCGAGAATGCTAGCACCGGCAAGGCCGGGACTCCGACTCACGGAGGATACCGAGTGTGGGCCGCGTCACATTACCCTCGGGCAAGACGACGAAGTCCGGACATCCACCCCGAGGAGGCGGCCTTGTCCACACCTGCTGCGGAGCACGCCCCCGGCCTGGCGTCGGCCGACGGGATCGCGGCCCGCGCCCGCGGTCTGACCAAGGCGTACGGCTCGGGCGAGACGACCGTGCTGGCGCTCGACTCGGTGGACGTGGATGTCGCGCGCGGGCGGTTCACCGCGGTGATGGGGCCGTCGGGCTCCGGGAAGTCCACGCTGATGCACTGCCTGGCGGGGCTCGACACCGTCTCGGCCGGCCAGGTGTGGCTCGGCGACACGGAGATCACGGGGCTGAAGGAGCGCGAGCTGACGCGGCTGCGCCGGGACCGGATCGGGTTCATGTTCCAGTCGTTCAACCTCATCCCGACCCTGAACGCGCTGGAGAACATCACCCTGCCCATGGACATCGCGGGCAGGAAGCCCGACGAGAAGTGGCTGGACCAGGTCATCGACACCCTGGGCCTGCGGGACCGGCTCAGGCACCGGCCGTCGCAGCTCTCCGGGGGCCAGCAGCAGCGCGTGGCCTGTGCGCGGGCCCTGGCCTCGCGGCCCGAGCTGATCTTCGCGGACGAGCCGACCGGCAACCTCGACTCGCGCGCCGGCCTGGAGGTGCTCGGCTTTCTGCGCGAGGCGGTGGACGAGCTGGGCCAGACGGTCGTCATGGTCACCCACGACCCCGGCGCCGCCGCCCACTCGGACCTGGTGCTCTTCCTCGGGGACGGGCGGATCGTCGACGAGATGCCGCGGCCGACGGCGGAGGCCGTGCTGGAACGCCTGAAGCGGTTCGACACGATCCGCACCCGTTTCGAGGACACCCCGGCCGCCGAGGAGAACTGACCCGTGCTCAAGGCGACCCTGAGAAGCTTCCTGGCGCACAAGGGGCGGCTGCTGCTCTCCGCGCTCGCCGTTCTGCTGTCCGTGGCGTTCGTCGCGGGCAGCCTGATCTTCTCGGACACGGTCAGCCGTACGTTCGACCGGCTGTTCGCCTCCACCGCGGCCGATGTCACCGTCAGCCCCAAGGAGGACCTCGACGAGGCCGTGCCCTCCGGCCGGACGGCCACCCTGCCGGCCGCGCTCGCCGCACGCGTGCGGCAGGTCGACGGGGTCGCGGCGGCGCGGGCCGAGGTGGACGTGGACGGCCTCACGGTCGCCGACAAGGACAACGAGCCGGTGGGCCCGACCACCGGGGCACCCACGCTCGGCACCGCCTGGAACCCGACCGAGCGCAGCCCCGTGGAGCTGACCTCCGGTCACGCCCCGCGCGGTCCCGCCCAGGCGCTGCTCGACTCGGAGACCGCCGGCCGCAAGGACGTCCGTATCGGGGACACCCTCACCGTGATCGCACCGCCCGGGTCGTTCAAGGTCCGGGTCGTCGGCATCGTCACGTTCACCACCACCAACCCCGGCGCCGCCCTGGTCTTCTTCGACACCCGGACCGCCCAGACGAAACTGCTGGGCAGAGCGGGGGGCGCCACCAGCATCTCGGTCGACGCGGCGGAGGGCGTCAGCGACGCGCAGCTCAAACAGCGCGTGTCCGCCGCGCTGGGCGCGCACACCTACGACTTCAGGACAGCCGGCGAGCAGGCCGAGTCGGACGTCGAGCAGCTCGGCGGATTCCTCGACGTCATCAAGTACGTGATGGTCGGGTTCGCCGGGATCGCCGTGCTGGTGGGCGTGTTCCTGATCGTCAACACCTTCTCCATGCTCATCGCCCAGCGCACCCGCGAGCTGGGGCTGCTGCGCGCGCTCGGTGCCGACCGGCGCCAGGTCCGCCGCTCGGTCCTCGTCGAGGCCCTCCTGCTCGGCCTGGTCGGCTCCACGCTGGGGCTCGCCGCCGGGATCGGCCTGGCGGCCGGGCTCATCGAGCTGATGGGCCTGCTCGGCATGAACATCGACGCCGGCGAGATGGTCATCGGCTGGGTGACGCCCGTGACGGCGTACGTCGTCGGACTCGGGGTCACCTTCGTCGCCGCGTATCTCCCGGCGCGGCGGGCCGCGGGGGTCTCGCCGATGGCCGCGCTCGCGGACGCCGAGGTCGCCGGGGTGGGCCGGCCGCTGCGGATGCGCGCCGTGGCGGGCGCGGTCGTCGGGGCGGCCGGGGCGGCGGCGCTCGCGGGGTGCGCGGCGGCGACCCGGACCTCGTCCGCGGCGTCGCTGCTGGGGCTGGGTGTCGTGCTGACCCTGATCGCCACCGTGATCGCCGGTCCACTGCTGGTGCGCCCGGTCATCCGCGTGCTCGGCGCGGCCTTCCCCGCGCTGTTCGGGTCGATCGGCCGGATGAGCCAACGCAACGCCCTGCGCAATCCCCGCCGTACGGGGGCCACCGCGGCCGCCCTGATGGTGGGACTCGCCCTGGTGGGCGGGATGTCGGTGGCGAGCGCCTCGATGACCAGGTCGTTCGACCAGCAGATCGACAAGACGCTGGGCGCCGACTTCGTGATCCAGAACACCAATTTCCTGCCGTTCCCGAAGGAGGTCACCGAGGAGGTGCGCGGCACCGACGGGGTGGGCCTGGTCGTGCGGGGGCGGTTCACACCGGTCGCGGTGCGGCTGCCGGACGGCGACCGCGTGGAGACGACCGCCGCGGCATACGATCCGCGGCTCGACGAGGTCGCCAACATCACCTACGTCCAGGGGGACTCCGCGGCGGCACTGGCGGACGGGCGCCTGGCCATGGACCGGGACTTCGCGCGCGACCACGGCGTGCGCGTGGGCAGCACCGTCCCGGTGGAGTTCCAGGGCGGCCGTTCGGCCGAGCTGAAGGTCGGCGCCCTCACCGACCAGGACTCCGCCGAGGGGTTCGGCACCCAGGGCGGGCTCTACTTCGGCCTCGCCACCCTGGAGCGCTACGCGCCGGGCGGGCAGGACTCCGCGCTGTACGTCAACGCCGCCCCCGGCACCAGCGACGACGACCTGCGCGCGAACCTGGAGCGGACCCTGGATCCCTACCCGCAGGTGCAGGTGCGGGACCTGGCCGACTACAAGCAACTGGTGCAGGACCAGATCGCCGTCCTGCTCTACCTCGTGTACGCGCTGCTGGGGCTGGCGATCATCATCGCGGTGCTCGGCGTGGTCAACACCCTCGCCCTGTCGGTCGTCGAACGCACCCGGGAGATCGGGCTGCTGCGGGCGATCGGGCTGGCCCGGCGTCAGCTACGGCGGATGATCCGGCTGGAGTCGGTGGTGATCGCGGTGTTCGGCGCGGTCCTGGGACTGGCGCTGGGGCTGGTGTGGGGCGTGTGCACGCAGCAGGTACTGGCGCTCCAGGGCATGACGGCCCTCGCGATCCCGTGGGGCACGATCGTCGCGGTGGTGATCGGCTCGGCGGTGGTGGGCGTGGTGGCCGCGCTGCTGCCGGCGTTGCGTGCATCCCGCATGAATGTACTGGCGGCCATCGCGCACGAATGATGGAATCGCGGCAGTCGCTCAAGTCCCCCCTCGGTGAGGAGAGTTCATGCCGCGCCCGTTCCGTTTCGGAATCAACATGCTCACGGCCGCCCCTGGCGAGGAGTGGCGTGCCAAGTGCCGCCGGGCCGAGGAGCTCGGCTACGACGTGATCCTCGTCCCCGACCATCTGGGCATGCCCGCGCCCTTCCCGGCGCTGGTGGCGGCGGCCGAGGCCACCGAGCGGCCGAGGCTCGGCACCTTCACGCTCAACGCCGGTTTCTGGAACCCGGCGCTGCTGGCCCGCGAGGTGGCGACGACGGACGCGCTGACAGGCGGGCGCCTGGAGCTCGGGGTCGGCACCGGCTACGCGCGGGACGAGCACGAGTCGGCCGGGCTGCCGTTCGGCTCGCCGGGCGAGCGGGTGGACCATCTGCGGCGCACGATAGAGGAGTTGGAGCGCCTGCTGGCCTCCGAGGAGCACCAGCCGCGGGCGGCGCAGCGGCCACGGGTGCCGCTGCTGGTCGGCGGGAACGGCGACCGGATGCTGCGGCTGGCCGCCGAGCACGCCGACATAGCGGCGTTCACCGGTGCGCGCACGGCACCGGGCAGCACCACCGGGCAGTTGACGCCGATCAGCCCGGACGACCTCGAAGAGCGCGTGGCGCGGTATCGGAAGTTCGCGGAGGGCCGCGCGGAGCCGGCCGAGCTGAACCTGCTCGTGCAGGTGGTGATCGGCACCGAGGACCGCGAGGCCGCCATCCAGCCGTTGCTGGACCGGGTACCGGGCCTGACGGCGGATGAGGTACTGGACCTTCCGGTGACCCTGGTCGGCACGCTGGACGAGATCACCGCCCAGGTCCTGGCCCGGCGCGAGCGCTACGGCTTCACGTATCTGACCATCCTGGAGCCGTACATGGAGGCGTTCGCGCCGGTCATCGAGCGGTTGCGCGGGGCCTGACGGGGGTCGGCGGACGGGCCGGCTAGCGCGCCACGCGGTGGCGGAGGTAGACGACTCTCGAAGCGAAGGTGCGGGTCTCGACGAGTTCGAGATCCACCCGGCGCTCGTTCCGGGGAAAGAACGGGATGCCACCGCCGACCAGCACCGGGTAGACCACGGTCCGGTACTCGTCGATCAGTCCCGCCCCGGCCGCCTCGGCGGCGAGCGTCGCGCCGCCGATCGCGATGTCGCCCTCCCCCGGCTCGGCCCGCAACCGCTCGATCTCCTCCGCCACGCCGCCGGAGGCCAGGCGGGCATGGCCCTGCACCGTCGACAGCGTGGTGGAGAACACCACCTTGGGGAGCGGGTTCCAGAGCGCGGCCCATTCGTGCCCCGCGTCGTCGAGCGAGGGGTCCTGGTCGGCGGTCTCCCAGTACAGCATCGTCTCGTACAGCCGTCGCCCCATCAGGTGGACGCCGACCTCCCGGATCTCGTCGATCCAGAAGCGAAAGACCTCCTCGTCGGGCACCCCGAAGTCGAAGCCGCCGTCCGGCCCGACGATGTAGCCGTCGAGTGAGACGTTCATCGAATAGGTCACGCTGCGCATCAGCAGTCCTCCTCGGTAACGGGTTCGACAGTACGACCGCCGGACGCCGCAGGACCTGTCGCGACTCGCGGGAATCCCTGGGCCGAGCCGGCCGTGCCGGATCAGCGGCAGGTGTAGGCGAAGGACGCGGACGCCGTGTGCCGGCCAGGGGACTCGATGACCAGCCTCGCTGTCGCCTTGCTTGTGCCCTTGCCGTGGAAGGTCCACAGCAGACGGAGGCGGGTCTCGTCCTGTCCTCTGCCCAGTCGCTCTTCGCGCGGACCCGAAGAGGTGCCGTCGCTGCGGTGCCACTCGTAGGTGAGCGCGCCGGCCGCCCCGTTGGTTCTCACCACCGCCACCACCTCCGCTGTTCCGTCGCACTGGACGACGCTGCTCGTCTGTGCCGTCACCTGAGTGATCCGCAGGTCCGCCGTCTGCCGTTGCCAGAACAGCCAGGCCAGCACGATCGCCAGGACGGCCGCCGCCAGGCGGTATCTGCGGAGCCGGTGCAGTCGCCCGCGGGGCTGCTGCCGGCTCTTGTGCGGCGCCGTGCCGCGCCAGACGTCGACGGCGGTGTCCGTCAGCCCCAGGGGCGGGACGCCCGGTCCGAAGTGCAGGACTTCGGACTCGGGCGCGGGCTCGGTACTGGTCCAGTGGTCGTCGAGGACGGTCGGAACGTAGGTGGCGTCGTCGACGTCCCTGATGGTCGGTTGCACATCCGGGTCCTGCAGGGTCGGCTCCGGGCCCGGACCCGGTAAATCCCACGGCACCACCGGACGCTCGCCGTGGTCCGTCATCCTCGCTCCTCCGTTCAGCTCGCTCTCACAGGCTCCGGTGGACCGGCATCAGCCGGGCTCGCCCTCGACGGCCGCCGGAGCGCCTTGCCGCGGGGTCACATCGGTGCTGCTCTGGCTGGTGGTGCTGAGTGACTGCGAGCTGGAGATGCGCTTCGAGCTCTCCTGCGAATCGGCAGTGGCGCCGGTGTCGGCGCCTGGGCCCACGTTCGTTTCGGAGCCGGTGCCGCCCGCTGCCCCGGCATCACCGTCGCCGGTTCCTGCGAACGCGCCCCCGCCACCGTCACCGTCACCGTCGGCTTGATCGGTGCCGGGGTCGTCCGGCCCGGTGTTGTCCGGCCCGGGGTCGTCCGGCCCGGTGTTGTCCGGCCCGCCGTTCCCCTCGTCGGTGTTCCCGTCGTCAGGAGAGTCCGTGTCGCTGTGATCGGTGTCGTTCTCCGAGCCGGTGTTCTCCGGGGTGCGCTCGGTGTCGGCCCGGGTGCCGGTGTCCTCAGGGGCGCGGGTCTCGGTGTCGCCGGTGCTGGTATCGCCTTCCGCGCCGGTACCCCCGTCGGGGTTCGTTCCGGTGTCGCCGTCCTCACTGTTCCTGTCCGTGTCGGAGCCGGTGTCAGCCGTCCGGGTCCTGGAGTCCATGCCGCTGTCCTGGGCGCCAGACGTGCCGGTCCTGCCGGAGTCCGAAACCGGCCCGGTCGTACGGGTGGGCTCGGTGCTCCGCGTCTCCTTCGCCGAACCGGTGTCCTCTTGTACGTCGAGCGTGGTGACGGCCTGGGTGTGAGCACCGGCGTGCGCTTCGGGTCCGCCCGTCCAGCCGCTGGGTGTCAGGCTCAGCAGCCCCGCCACCGCCACGGCGGCCGCGCCGGTGAGCACATCGCCCCGCCGGTGCAGCCGACCGCGACGCCCTGCGGTCAGCACGGTGCGGGCCAGCTCGGCCGAGGAACCCACCAGACGAGCGTCCAGACGTGAGATGGCCGGCGGCACCAGTGCCGCCGCCAGCGCGGCCAGCCGACTCTGGCCGCGGTCCTCCCAGTCGGGTCCGTACGCGTTCCCGGCCACCCACTCCAGTTCCCGCAGGAAGTCGAGGGCGTTCGGGGGCCGCAGCGCCGGGTCCTTGGCCATGCCGTACCGGATCAGCCCGCGTACCACTTCCGGCACCCCGTCCATGGGCACCGGCTCCTCGGCGTGCTGGCGCAGGAAGTCATAGGGTTCCGGCCCCTCGAACGGGCGCACGCCGGTAAGGCACTCGTAGAGGGTGGCGGTCGCCGCGTACACATCACCGGCCGGAGTTGCGGCCTCCATTTTCCACTGTTCCGGAGGCATGTAGGCACAGGTACCGCACAAGTTGTGGCGGTCGCCGGTGCGCGCGGCAATTCCGAAGTCCACGAGCTTTGTCCGGCCATCCCAGTTCACCAGCACGTTTTCGGGCTTGTAGTCGCGGTGCACCACGCCGACGCCGTGCGCGGCGGCCAGCCCGAACAGGGACCCTTTCAGCACGACGAGTGCGGCCTCGGGGTGGGTGGACCCCTTCCTCTTCAGCAGGGCGCGGAGTGCGGCGCCGTAAACGAGTTCCATGACGATGGCCGCGCCCTGCTCGGCCTCGACGTACTCGTAGAGGCGTGTCACATGAGGCGATGTCAGGTCACTGAGCAGCCGGGCCTCGGTTCGCAAGGCAGTGCGAAATTCCGACCTCGAACACAGTTCCTCATTGAGGTACTTGATAGCGACGTTCCGGCCGGTCGCGATATGGCGGGCGACCACTACCCGGCCACTACCGCCTTTGCCCAGGTTCTTCAAATCGACATAGCCGGGGACGGTCCATGAATCGCCACGCCAGTCCCCTTTACACCCGTCGCGCTCACTCGCTCCTGTCACACTTCCCCCTGAAGTTCAGTCATAC
>NZ_JBHUQX010000229.1:0-14942 GCF_042674225.1 Streptomyces sp. NPDC056948 | reverse complement strand
GTCCGCAGGGAGCGGGCCTTCGGCATGCTTCGGTCAGCGACCGCCGTACGTCTTGCTCATGTTCTGGTAGAGCGCCTCGGCGTCGCGGCCCAGTTGCGGGCCCGCCAGCCAGGTGTTGTCGGCCGGGCCGATCGATGTGTTGGACACGAGCACGGACTTGCCGTTCCGTACCCGGAACCAGCCGCCGCCGGACGAACCGCCGGTCATGGTGCAGCCGATGCGGTGCATCGTCGGCAGGGTCGGGCTGAGCGAGAACCGGCCGGGGATGTCGACGCACTTGAACATCTTCAGGCCGTTGTAGGGCGGCGCGGCCGGGTAGCCCCAAGCGCCCATCTTGCGCGCCTCGGCCGCGGAGGGAGCGGAGAAGTCCACGTCCAGCGCGGCGCCGACGGTCTCCTCCAGGGACTTGCCGCCCCGCTCGGGCTTCACGTGCAGCACGGCGTAGTCGTACGCGGCCCCCTCGCCGCCGGTCTCCGAGCCGCCCTGGATCCACTGGTTCGAGGTCGAGGCCCAGTCCGCCCACCAGTTGCCGTACGGGGCGATCTCGGTCGGGTTCGCGTTGGTCAGCTCCGCCTCGGACTTGCCGTAGTCGTTGTAGGCGGGGAGGAAGGTGAGGTTGCGGTACCAGCCGCCGCTGCCGCCGGCGTGCACGCAGTGGCCCGCCGTCCACACCAGGTTGGACTTGCCCGGGTGGTTGACGTCCTTGACGACCGTGCCGGAGCAGACGGCCGGGCCGTCGGGGGAGTCGAAGAAGACCTTGCCGACCGGCGCCGCGTTCCGGTGGTACGGAGTCTTCTCCGCCTGTGCCCGGACGGGCGCCGGATCCGGGTCGCTGACGCCCTGACCGGCCGACGCGTCCTTCGTGGTGACCGTCTTGTCGGCCTCCTTCGCGGACTGCATCCGGTCGGGCTTCCAGAGGCCCTCGATCACCGGGTTGACGAAGTCCTTGGCGTCACTGAGCCACTTGTCCTTGTCCCAGTCCTTCCAGCCCCCGTCCTTCCACCGGTCGGCGTCGATCCCGTGCTCCTTGAGCTTGCCCGCGAGGTCGGCCGGGATCCGGACCTTGCCGCCGCCGTCCGCGGCCTGCGAGGTGGTGGCGTCGGGCTTGTCGCTCGCCGAGTCCCCCGAACCGTCACAGGCGGTAGCCGTGAGCGCCAGGGCGGCGACGAGCCCGGTGGCGGCGAGGACGGTGCGCCGCCCGCGCCTCGGTGCCGCGGACGTACGTGTGGAACGCATGGTGCGATGACCCCCGTTGGTGCGTGCTGTGCGTGCTGTGCGTGCTGTGCGTGCTGTGCGTGTTGTGCGTGCTCAGGTGCTGCTGCGTGTGAATGTCATGTGCTTGTCACGCAGAGGCCGCAGCGTGGCCTGCGATGCGCGACACCCCACTATGCCCGTGGAGTTGGGGGCGAACGGCGGTGGGCCGGTGAAGGTTTCCGTGAGTCCCCGGCCCCACCACCGCGCTGATCAGCCTGCCGTCAGCGGCCCGCGAACTTCTCGCTCACCGAGTCGTACACGCCCTTGGCCTCGTCGCCCAGGCGCGGTCCGGCCAGCCAGCCCGACGTCACCGGGCCGATCGAGGTGTTGGACACCAGCGCCGGCTTGCCGTCCGACCCCGGCGCGACCCAGCCGCCGCCCGACGAACCGCCGGTCATGGAGCAGCCGATGCGGTACATCGTCGGAGCCGACGCCGCGACCGACAGCCGGCCGGGCCGGTCCTGGCACCGGTACAGCTTCTGCCCGTCGTACGGCGGCGCGGCCGGGTAGCCGATCGCCGTGACGCTCTTCGTCTTCGGTACGGCGGGAGCCTTGAAGTCGACCGGCAGCGCCGAACCGACCATCTCCTCCAGCGACTTGCCGCCGCTGCCCTTCTCCGGCGTCACATGGATGACCGCGAAGTCGTACGGGGCGCCGTCCCCGCCCGTCGAACCGCCCTGCTCGATCCACTGGTCCGAGGTCTGCGCCCAGTCGCCCCACCAGACGCCGTAGGGAGCCACGTCCTCCCGGGTGGCGTTCTCCAGTTCCGCGACCGGCTTGCCGTCGTCGTTGTACGACGGCACGAACGCGATGTTGCGGTACCAGCCGCCCTTCTTGCCCGCGTGCACGCAGTGGCCCGCCGTCCACACCAGGTTGGACTTGCCCGGGTGGGCGGGGTCCTTCACCACCGTCGCCGAGCAGACGGCCGAGCCCTCGGGGGAGTCGAAGAACACCTTCCCGGCCGTAGGGGCGTTGGCGTGGTACGACGGCGGCACGGCCTGCGCCTCGACGGGCTCGGGCGTGGGGTCGGTCACGCCCTGGTCGCCGGCGAGGTCGCTGTCGTCCACGCCCTGGTCGGGCTCCTCGGCCTCCCGCATGCGGTCCGGGTCCCAGAGGCCTTCGATGATCGGGTTGATGTACTCGTTGGCCTCGCGCAGCCAGTCGTCCCGGTCCCAGTTCTTCCAGGCGCCGTTCTTCCACTTGTCGACGTCGATCCCGTGCTCGCGGAGCCGGTCCCTGATGTCGTCCGGGATCTTGAGCTTGCCGTCGTCGGAGGCGGTGGCGGACGGGGAGGCCTCACCGCCCGCCGCGGCGTCGCCCGACTCACAGGCGGTGGCGGTCAGCGCGAGCGCCGAGGCGAGGGCCACGGCGGCCAGTACGGGGGAGGTCCTGCGGCGCGTCCACCCCCCTCGGCTGGTGGTGGACGACGGCCGTATGGATCGCATGATCTGACTCCCCCTGATGTGAACGAACTGGGACGAACCGGCGCCTCGGGCGCGGTGTCCGCCGAACTCACGGAGAGTTCAGGCCGACCTCATGGCGCCCGGGAACGGCACCACACACTATGCGGTGGCTGTGGGGGCGGTCCGACGGAACCGCAACAGTTCCGTCACGGAAAGGATCTTGAGGCAACCCGTAACCCGGTGAGCGGTCGGGGGTTGGTAGCGGTGGGGGGTCTGCTGTCTGTGTGCGGTCCTCTGTGCCCGTGCCCAGTGGGAGGTCAGGGAAGTCGTGGCGGAATCCACCCATGGGGGATGTGCGTCAGAGGAGGCCGTTGTGGGGCGTACGCCGGTGAAAATCCTCCCCGGTGGTGCGGTCGACGACGACACGGCACCAGGAACGCGCGCCGCACAGGAAGGGATTCTGCGTCGCCAGTCCGCGCGCGAGTCCGCGGCCCGGACCTACGCCCGGGCCCTGCCGATCGTCCCGGTGCGGGCGCGAGGACTGACCATCGAGGGTGCGGACGGTCGCCGCTACCTGGACTGCCTCTCGGGCGCCGGCGCGCTCGCGCTCGGGCACAACCACCCCGTCGTCCTGGAGGCCATCCGCAAGGTCCTCGACTCAGGCGCACCCCTGAACGTCCTCGACCTTGCCACCCCCGTCAAGGACGCCTTCATCACCGAGTTGTTCCGCACCCTGCCGCCAGGACTCGCCGACCGGGCCCGTGTGCGCTTCTGCGGACCGGCCGGCAGCGACGCCGTGGAGACCGCCTGCGAACTCGTCCGCTCGGCGACCGGCCGGACCGGCCTCATCGCGTTCACCGGCGCCTGCCACGGAAGGACCGCCGGGCCGCCCGACGCGACCGCGGGCGCCCACGACGTACGGGTCACGCGCCTGCCCTACCCGCAGGACTACCGCTGCCCGTTCGGAGTCGGCGGCGAAGGCGGGGCCGACCTCGCCGCCCGCTGGACCGAGTCCGTCCTCGACGACCCCGGGTCGGGCGTACCGCTCCCCGCCGGGATGATCGTCGAGCCCGTCCAGGGCGAGGGCGGGGTGATCCCCGCACCGGACGCCTGGCTGCGGCGCATGCGGCAGCTCACGGCCGACCGGGCCGTCCCGCTGATCGCCGACGAGATCCAGACGGGCGTCGGGCGGACCGGCGCCTTCTGGGCGGTGGAACACAGCGGAGTGACCCCGGACGTGATGGTCCTCTCCAAGGCCATCGGAGGCAGTCTGCCGCTGGCCGTCGTCGTCCACCGCGACGACCTCGACACGGGGGAACCCGGCGCCCCCACCGGCACCTTCCGCGGCAACCAGCTCGCCATGGCCGCCGGCACGGCAACCCTCGCCCACGTCCGGGAGAACCACCTCGCCGAGCGCGCGGCGACTCTCGGTGCGCGCATGCTGAGCCAGCTCCGAGGCCTGGCAGAGGAGTTCCCCTGCGTAGGGGATGTACGGGGGAGGGGGCTGATGATCGGCGTGGAATTCGTGGATCCCGAGGGGGAGGCCGGGGGAGCGTCGATGATGCCGGACCGAGCGCGCCGACTCCTTCCCGTTGCCCCCGAACTGGCCGCCGCGGTCCAGCGGGAGTGCCTGCGCCGCGGCCTCATCGTCGGACTCGGCGGCCGTCACGCGAGCGTCGTACGACTGCTGCCGCCGCTGACGATCACCGACGAACAGGCGGCCGCCGTGCTGGACCGCCTGGCCGACGCCGTCCGAGCGGCCGCTCGGTGCCATGGGGGCGCGGCAGCAGCGCCGTCCGCGCCGTGAGCCTCCATGCCGTGCAGCGTCATGCCGTGAGCCTCGACACCGTGCAGGTTCAGGTCATGAGCCTGCGTGCGGTGAGGCTGCATGCAGTTGGCCCGTGCGCCGTGGGCCTGCATGCCTTGAGCCCTCGGGCTCCGACCAGCCAGCCGAGTGGAACTCCTCGGCTCACACGCCCCGACCGTACGCCCCTGAACCACCCCACGAGGTACCCGTGTTGAACGCCATCCCCGAGCCCGACGAACACGCCACGATGCGGGGAGAGGGTTCCGTCGGCGCCCGGCTGCCGAGCGCGTCCGTGGAGTCTCCGGTCCCTGGTCAGAGGCCTGGGACCCTGCCCGCCGAGGGACGGAACGCCGGCCCTGTCACCGACCCTCTGGACCATCCCGACCCGCACATCGCCGCCCAGGCAGCCGCCGTGGAGAGCCTGCTGCGCTGCTGGGCGCGCGAGAAGAACCGGCCCGCTCCCGCCGACGGGATCCTCCGCATCCCCCTTCCCGCCAGCGGCACGGCCCTTCTCGCCCCGGTCCGCTACTGGTCCCCGACGGGCTGGCACCGCTTCGGCCTGCCGCGGCTGGCCGACACCCCCGACCACGCCCCGCCGGCCGATGCCGTCACGGTCGCCGCCCTGCTCACCAGAGAGACGTTCGCAGAAGGCCCCGACATCGGCTCCGGCATCGGCCCCGCCCACGACTCCGGTCTCACCGGTGCCCCCACCTCCGCGGCCGGTGCCGTTGCCGGCGACGGCCTCGGCGGCGTCGCGCTGGTCGCGGGTGTCGCCGACTCCCTCCGCCGTGTCGCCGCCTTCCTCAGCGACCGTCGGGAACACCCGGCCGACGGCCCTGACCTCTTCCTGGCCGCGGAGCAGGCACTCGTCCTCGGACACCCCTCGCATCCGTCCCCGAAGAGCCGCGAGGGCCTCTCCGAGACCGAAGCCCGGCTGTACTCACCCGAGTTGCGCGGCTCCTTCCCTCTGCACTGGATGGCTGTCGCTCCCTCCGTCCTCACCACCGACTCCGCCTGGACCGAACGCGGCCGCCCTGTCCCCGCTGCCCGGCTCACCGCACGCCTGGCCGGGACCGGCCTGTCGCTGCCGGACGGGTACGCCCTGCTGCCCCTGCACCCCTGGCAGGCGTGCGAGGTCCGGCACCGTCCGGAGACGGCTGCCCTGCTGGACACGGGACTGCTCCGCGACCTCGGCACTCACGGCACTCCCTGGCAGCCCACCTCCTCCGTACGGACCGTCTACCGAACCGATGCCCCCGCGATGCTCAAACTGTCGCTGGGGCTGCGCATCACCAACTCCCGCCGCGAGAACCTCCGTAAGGAACTCCACCGGGGCGTGGAGGTCCACCGTCTGCTCCGCAGCGGACTCGCGCAGCAGTGGCGTGCCGTGCATCCGGGTTTCGACATCGTGCGCGACCCGGCCTGGCTGGCTGTCGACGATGCCGACGGCGCCCCCTTGCCCGGACTGGACGTGGTGATCCGCCACAACCCGTTCGCCCCCTCCGACGACGTCTCCTGCGTCGCCGGACTCGTCTCGCCGCGCCCGAGCTCTCCGGCCCTGCCGGGGGCCGCTCCGGACCGCGCGCAGACACACGGCCCCGTACTTCGGTCCAGGCTGGCCGAGGTCGTCACGCGTCTCGCCCGCCGGACCGGCCGACCGCACGGAGCCGTTGCCGCCGAGTGGTTCCTGCGCTACCTCCAGCACGTCGTGCGCCCCGTCCTGTGGCTGGACGCTGAGGCAGGCATCGCCCTGGAAGCACACCAGCAGAACACCCTGCTCCTGCTGGACGCCGAGGGCTGGCCCACGGGCGGCCGCTACCGCGACAACCAGGGCTATTACTTCCGGGAGTCCCGGCGCGCGGATCTGGATGCCCGGTTGCCCGGCATCGGAGAGCAGAGCGACACGTTCGTCCGTGACGAGGTCGCCGACGAGCGCTTCGCGTACTACCTGGCCGTCAACAACGTCTTCGGCCTCATCGGCGCGTTCGGCTCCCAGGGACTGGCCGACGAGCGGCTGCTGCTCGCCGCCTTCCGCCGCTTCCTCGGAAACGTCGCCTCCGGTCCGGCCCGGCTGCGTACGTCGCTGCCCGCCCGCCTGCTCGACTCACCGGTCCTGCGCTGCAAGGCCAACCTGCTGACCCGGCTGCGCGGCCTCGACGAACTCGTCGGCCCGGTCGACACCCAGTCCGTCTACGTCACCATCGCCAACCCCCTGCACTCCTGACCACCCTGACCGTCCCTGACACATCCGACCTCCTTCATCCCTGAGGACATGCCCCACCCCCCTTACTGAGAGGAGCGTTCGGTGCCCTTCGCCGACCCTGCCACCGACCCCGGTACCGCTGTTCCCGTCACGGCCGACCTCGGTTCTGATGCCGGTGAGGGGGAAGCCGGTGAGGGCGGGTGTGGCGAGGACACGATGGATCTGAGGCTCCCGGACGAACTCCTCGCCCTCGTCGCGGACGACACTTCCGACCGTCACGGAGCACGGGGGCGGGACCAGGGCACGGCTCAGCTCTTCGCCTCCCTCGCCGCGACCTGTGGCACTTCGGTCCTCCCGACTGAGGCCGACCTCCTCGACCGCGTCGCCGACTGGGGCCCGGCAGAGACATCCGCGGGCGTGCTCCACCTCGTCCCCGTACGCGTCGCCCGTGACCTTCCGCTCATCAGCCGATGGATGAACGACCCGGCCGCGGCGTTCTGGGAGCTGTCCGGACCGCAGAACGTGACCGAGGACCACCTACGGGCCCAGCTCGCCGGCGACGGACGCAGCGTGCCGTGTATCGGAGTGCTGGACGGAACGCCGATGAGCTACTGGGAGATCTACCGGGCGGACCTCGACCCGTTGGCCCGCCACTACCCCGCCCGGCCTCATGACACGGGACTCCACCTCCTCGTCGGTACTGTCGCCGACCGGGGGCGTGGCCTGGGCGGTCTGCTGTTGCGAGCCGTAGCCGATCTCGCTCTCGCGCAGCGGTCCTCCTGCGCACGCGTCATCGCGGAACCCGACATTCGCAACACCCCCTCCATCGCCGCTTTCCTGACCGCCGGCTTCCGGTTCTCCGCCGAGGTCGACCTGCCCGCCAAGCGGGCCGCCCTCATGGTCCGAGACCGCTCTCTCCGGCATCTGCTGTAGCGCTGTGTCAGCGCGCCATCACTCATTGAACGCGGCGCCTGACGCTGCGGTTCCCACCCGCCGAGGAGTTCAAGGTCTTGATCCCGTCCCCCGCCCCCGCCTTGATCACCCGTTTGTCAGTGCCGGGTCGTAGGGTGGTCGCGCTATGACGAAGCCCTCACTCCCCGAACTCCTGCATGCTGCCGTCACTGCCGTCGGCGGTACGGAGCGCCCCGGGCAGGTGACCATGGCCGAATCCGTCGAGGAAGCGATCGACGGCGGCTCCCACCTGCTGGTCCAGGCCGGCACCGGCACCGGAAAGTCACTGGGCTACCTGGTGCCCGCGCTCGCGCACGGGGAGCGTGTGGTCGTCGCGACCGCCACCCTGGCCCTGCAGCGCCAGCTCGTGGAGCGCGACCTGCCGAGAACGGTCGAGTCGCTGCACCCCCTGCTGCGCCGCCGCCCGGAGTTCGCGATGCTCAAGGGCCGGTCGAACTACCTGTGCCTGCACCGTCTGCACGAGGGTGTCCCGCAGGACGAGGAAGAGGGCCTCTTCGACCAGTTCGAGGCGGCCGCTCCCACCAGCAAGCTGGGCCAGGACCTGCTGCGGGTGCGCGACTGGGCCGACGAGACCGAGACCGGGGACCGTGACAACCTCACGCCCGGCATCTCGGACCGGGCCTGGGCCCAGGTGTCGGTGTCGTCGAGGGAGTGCCTGGGCGCCTCGAAGTGCGCGTACGGAGCGGAGTGCTTCGCCGAGATGGCCCGCGAGCGGGCCAAACTCTCCGACGTCGTCGTCACCAACCACGCGCTGCTCGCCATCGACGCCATCGAGGGCGCCCCGGTCCTTCCGCAGCACGAGGTGCTGATCGTCGACGAGGCCCATGAGCTGGTCTCCCGGGTCACCGGAGTCGCCACCGGCGAGCTCACCCCCGGCCAGGTAAACCGCGCGGTGCGCCGCGCCGCGAAGCTCGTCAACGAGAAGGCGGCGGACCAGCTCCAGACCGCCTCCGAGGGTTTCGAGCGGCTGATGGAGCTGGCGCTGCCGGGCCGGCTCGAGGAAATCCCCGAGGACCTCGGCTACGCACTCATGGCATTGCGCGACGCGTGCCGCACCGTCATCTCCGGGATCGGCGCGACCCGCGACAAGTCCGTCCAGGACGAGGACGCGGTCCGCAAACAGGCTCTGGCGTCCGTGGAGAACGTGCACGACGTGGCGGAGCGGATCACGAACGGCTCCGAATGGGACGTGGTCTGGTACGAGCGCCATGACCGCTTCGGTGCCTCCCTGCGCGTCGCCCCCATGTCCGTCTCGGGCCTCCTGCGGGAGAAGCTCTTCGCGGACCGCTCCGTGGTCCTGACGTCCGCGACGCTGAAGCTGGGCGGCGACTTCAACGGCGTCGGTGCCTCCCTCGGCCTCGCCCCCGAGGGCACCGAGGGCGACGACCTCCCGAAGTGGAAGGGCATCGACGTCGGCTCGCCCTTCGACTACCGCAAACAGGGCATCCTCTACGTCGCCAAGCACCTGGCGCGCCCGGCGCGGGACGGCGACCGCGCGGACATGCTCGACGAGCTCACGGAGCTGATCCAGGCGGCGGGCGGCCGCACCCTGGGCCTGTTCTCCTCCATGCGGGGGGCTCAGCTGGCCGCCGAGGAACTGCGCTCCCGGATCCCGGAGTTCCCGATCCTCCTCCAGGGCGAGGAGACGCTCGGCGAGCTCATCAAGAACTTCGCGGCGGACCCGAAGACCTGTCTGTTCGGCACGCTGTCGCTGTGGCAGGGCGTGGACGTACCCGGGCCCAGTTGCCAGCTGGTCGTGATGGACAAGATCCCGTTCCCGCGCCCCGACGACCCCCTGATGAGCGCCCGCCAGAAGGCCGTGGAGGACGCGGGCGGCAACGGCTTCATGGCGGTCGCCGCCACCCACGCCGCGCTCCTCATGGCCCAGGGCGCCGGCCGTCTCGTACGGGCATCGGGCGACCGCGGTGTGGTCGCCGTATTGGACCAGCGGCTCGCGACGGCCCGGTACGGGGGCTATCTGAAGGCGTCGATGCCCGACTTCTGGTTCACGGCCGACCGTAATCAGGTGCGGAAGTCGCTGGCGGCGATCGACGCGGCGGCGCAGCAGACGGAAGCCGGATGAGTCCCGGGGGTCGGTCCGCGGCGGCGGAGCCACACGCCGACCCCCACCACTCGGCCTCAGGCTGACCCGCGGGTACGGGGCCCGGACAGCACAGGGCCCCGGAACCGGCGCAGGGGTCCCGGGGCCCGGTCAGAGGGCGGGCCCACTGGGCCCACCCGACGCGGTGCGTGGCGTCAGACGCGGCGCAGTACGGCCACCACCTTGCCGAGGATGGTCGCGTCGTCGCCGGGGATCGGCTCGTAGGCCGCGTTGTGCGGCAGGAGCCAGACGTGGCCGTCCTCGCGCTTGAAGCGCTTGACGGTGGCCTCTCCGTCGAGCATCGCGGCCACGATGTCGCCGTTCTCCGCGACCGGCTGGCGGCGGACCGTGACCCAGTCGCCGTCGCAGATCGCGGCCTCGATCATCGAGTCGCCGACGACCTTCAGGACGAACAGCTCACCGTCGCCGACGAGCTGGCGGGGGAGAGGGAAGACGTCCTCGACGGACTCCTCGGCGAGGATCGGGCCACCGGCGGCGATACGGCCGACCAGTGGGACGTACGACGCGGCCGGCTTGCCCGCGGTGTCCGTGGGCTGCACGGAGGCGGCCTGGTCCGAGCCGCGCACCTCGTACGCGCGCGGGCGGTGCGGGTCGCGGCGCAGGAAACCCTTGCGCTCCAGCGCCATCAGCTGGTGTGCAACGGAGGAGGTGCTGGAAAGGCCGACGGCCTGGCCGATCTCCCGCATCGACGGCGGGTAGCCGCGCCGCTGCACTGAGTCCCTGATGACTTCGATCACTCGGCGTTGGCGGTCGGTAAGTCCGGAGCTGTCCGCCCGGATGCCGGGAGGTCGTCCCGGCAGGGAGCGCTTGTGTCCCTCCGGGTTCGTAACTTCGTTCATCGCGTGCACCGGCTCGAGTCGGCCCTGGGAGCGGTCCTGGGCAGTGATGGTGGCACTGTCTGCGGTGGTGGTCACGTCGGCCCCTCTCGATGGTCTCCCTGCTGGACAACGGTAGTTGGTTTCGAAAGGTTGCGCCAAACACACGTTCGAGTGAAAAATCGCGAATCGACTGACGCGATCAGGTGTCCGGGTGTATTGGCTGCCGCGTTTCCTGGCGGGCAAATGGGTCTATTGCTGTACCCTTCACCGCCGGAGTGATCGCCTCGTGGACTGTTGCCCCAGTCTGCCATCCGGCATTCCCCTGCCCTGGGACCAGCGGTCATCTGTGCGGGAGTCCCACGCCCCCTCCTCGCGGCGCCCACGGTATCTCCGCATGTGCCGTAGCGATACGGCCGTGCGCGAACGGATGCTGCCGTGCGCGAGTGGCGCGTCCGTTCCGCGGGAACAGCGGGGCGGTGGTGTGCGGTCGAGGTCGGTGTGGCTGGGCCTGTCGCGCCTCACCTGCGGCTACGCGTGCGACACGCGTGGACGACGTGGATGTATGAGCCAATCCCCACATCTAGTGGTTGGATTGCAGCAGCAGCCCACAAGTTGTGGTCCCCCGGGTCTCGGTGCCCATGGTCATCGCCTATGCTTGGGACTGCTTCGTGGGGCGCAAGAGGCCCGGCGAGGCCATTGAGTCTGCTGTGAGGAGGGTTGGGAGTTCATGCACTGCCCCTTCTGCAGGCACCCCGACAGCCGTGTCGTCGACAGTCGTACGACCGACGACGGCACGTCGATCCGCAGGCGCCGCCAGTGCCCTGACTGCTCCCGTCGTTTCACGACCGTGGAGACGTGCTCGCTCATGGTGGTCAAGCGGTCCGGAGTCACCGAACCCTTCAGCCGCACCAAGGTCATCAATGGTGTGCGCAAGGCGTGCCAGGGGCGGCCCGTCACCGAGGACGCGCTCGCCCAGCTCGGCCAGCGGGTCGAGGAGGCGGTGCGGGCCACCGGAAGCGCCGAGCTGACCACCCACGACGTGGGACTGGCCATTCTCGGCCCGTTGCAGGAGCTCGATCTCGTCGCCTATCTGCGATTCGCCTCCGTCTACCGGGCGTTCAACTCGCTCGAGGACTTCGAGGCGGCCATCACGGAACTGAGGGAAGAGACGGGACCCCCCGACGCGGACGACGGCGACCGCGAGGACACGGGTGCGGGGAGCCAGGAAGACGACCGCGGGCCCGGAGGGACGACACAGGTCCCAGAGCCCGCAGGCGCCGCCGACTGACCGGCGGGCCGGACCCGGACGGCAGCTCCGGGCCCGGCCGGGCGGCGGCGAAATGAAGACCTGTTGCGGGCGATGTGAGTGAGTGCCCGCAACACCAGACAGAACACCGTGCCACGGGAACAACGGGGCACTTCAGGGCGTTTTCGCCCGTACAGGGAGGCGGCATGACAGAGACGGCGAGCGGTCCGGCACGGAGTTCCCGCGCCAAGGGCACCAAGGCGAACAAGGGCCTGCGTATCGAGCGCATCCACACCACCCCTGGGGTCCACCCCTATGACGAGGTGGCGTGGGAAAGCCGTGACGTCGTCATGACCAACTGGCGCGACGGCTCGGTCAACTTCGAGCAGCGCGGCGTCGAGTTCCCCGACTTCTGGTCGGTGAACGCGGTCAACATCGTCACCAGCAAGTACTTCCGCGGTGCCGTCGGCACCCCGCAGCGCGAGACCGGCCTCAAGCAGCTGATCGACCGCATCGTGAAGACGTACCGGAAGGCCGGAGAGGACCACAAGTACTTCGCCTCTCCCGCCGACGCCGAGATCTTCGAGCACGAGCTGGCGTACGCCCTCCTGCACCAGATCTTCAGCTTCAACAGCCCTGTCTGGTTCAACGTCGGCACCAAGCAGCCCCAGCAGGTCTCCGCCTGCTTCATCCTGGCCGTCGACGACTCCATGGAGTCGATCCTCGACTGGTACAAGGAAGAGGGCATGATCTTCAAGGGCGGCTCCGGCGCCGGCCTGAACCTCTCCCGGATCCGCTCCTCCAAGGAACTGCTGTCCTCCGGCGGTAACGCCTCCGGTCCGGTCTCCTTCATGCGTGGCGCCGACGCCTCCGCAGGAACGATCAAGTCCGGTGGCGCCACCCGCCGTGCCGCCAAGATGGTCGTCCTCGACGTGGACCACCCGGACATCGAGGACTTCATCGAGACCAAGGTCAAGGAAGAGGAGAAGATCCGCATCCTGCGGGACGCGGGCTTCGACATGGACCTGGGCGGCGACGACATCGCGTCCGTCCAGTACCAGAACGCCAACAACTCGGTCCGCGTGAACGACGAGTTCATGACCGCGGTCGAGCAGGGCGGCCAGTTCGGGCTGCGCGGCCGGATGACCGGCGAGGTCATCGAGGAGGTCGACGCCAAGGCGCTCTTCCGCAAGATCGCCGAGGCCGCGTGGGCCTGCGCCGACCCCGGCATCCAGTACGACGGCACCATCAACAACTGGCACACCTGCCCCGAGTCCGGCCGGATCACCGCGTCGAACCCGTGCAGCGAGTACATGCACCTGGACAACACGTCCTGCAACCTGGCCTCGCTGAACCTGATGAAGTTCCTCAAGGACGACGGCAAGGGCAACCAGTCCTTCGAGGCCGAGCGCTTCCAGAAGGTCGTCGAGCTGGTCATCACCGCGATGGACATCTCGATCTGCTTCGCCGACTTCCCGACCCAGAAGATCGGCGACAACACCCGCGCGTTCCGCCAGCTCGGCATCGGCTACGCCAACCTCGGCGCCCTGCTGATGGCGACCGGCCACGCCTACGACTCCGACGGTGGCCGTTCCCTCGCCGGCTCCATCACCTCGCTGATGACCGGTACGGCGTACCGGCGCTCCGCCGAACTCGCCGCGGTCGTCGGCCCGTACGACGGCTACGCCCGCAACGCCGACGCCCACAAGCGCGTCATGAAGCAGCACTCGGACGCCAACGACAAGGCCGTCCGCATGGACGACCTGGACACCCCGGTGTGGGCCGCCGCCAGCGAGGCCTGGCAGGACGTGGTGCGCCTCGGTGAGAAGAACGGTTTCCGTAACTCCCAGGCGTCGGTGCTCGCCCCGACCGGCACCATCGGCCTCGCGATGTCCTGCGACACCACCGGTGTCGAGCCCGACCTCGCGCTGGTCAAGTTCAAGAAGCTGGTCGGCGGCGGCTCGATGCAGATCGTCAACGGCACCGTGCCGCAGGCCCTGCGCCGCCTGGGCTACCTGGAAGAGCAGATCGAGGCGGTCGTCGCCCACATCGCCGACCACGGCAACGTGATCGACGCCCCGAGTCTCAAGCCCGAGCACTACGAGGTGTTCGACTGCGCCATGGGCGACCGGTCCATCTCCGCGATGGGTCACGTCCGCATGATGGCCGCGATCCAGCCGTGGATCTCCGGCGCCATCTCCAAGACGGTCAACATGCCGGAGTCGGCGACCGTCGAGGAGGTCGAGGAGATCTACTTCGAGGCCTGGAAGCTGGGCGTCAAGGCGCTCGCGATCTACCGCGACAACTGCAAGGTCGGCCAGCCGCTCTCCGCCAAGAAGAAGGAGGCGGAGAAGGTCGAGGAGCCCGCAGCCGTCGAGGCCAAGGTCGAGAAGGTGGTCGAGTACCGCCCGGTCCGCAAGCGCCTCCCGAAGGGACGTCCCGGCATCACCACGTCCTTCACCGTCGGCGGTGCCGAGGGCTACATGACCGCCAACTCCTACCCGGACGACGGTCTCGGTGAGGTCTTCCTGAAGATGTCCAAGCAGGGCTCGACCCTCGCGGGCATGATGGACGCCTTCTCCATCGCGGTCTCCGTCGGCCTCCAGTACGGCGTCCCCCTGGAGACGTACGTCTCGAAGTTCACGAACATGCGCTTCGAGCCGGCCGGCATGACGGACGACCCGGACGTGCGGATGGCGCAGTCGATCGTCGACTACATCTTCCGCCGCCTGGCGCTGGACTTCCTGCCCTTCGAGACGCGCTCCGCGCTCGGTATCCACTCCGCCGACGAGCGCCAGCGTCACCTCGAGACGGGTTCGTACGAGCCGAATGAGGACGAGGTCGACGTCGAGGGTCTGGCCCAGTCGGCGCCGCGCGCCCAGGAGCTGAAGGCCGTCTCCGCGCCGAAGAACGAAGTGGCGGCCCAGCCCGCCCCGCAGCAGGCCCACACCAGTGCCGAACTGGTGGAGATGCAGCTGGGCATCCAGGCAGACGCCCCGCTGTGCTTCTCCTGCGGTACGAAGATGCAGCGCGCCGGTTCGTGCTACATCTGCGAGGGCTGCGGCTCGACCAGCGGCTGCAGCTGACGCCGAGCGCCTGAGCCGATGACGGAGGGGC
>NZ_JBHUQX010000228.1:0-15070 GCF_042674225.1 Streptomyces sp. NPDC056948 | reverse complement strand
GGTCCTCCTGGGAGTGCGGCAGGCGCAGGGCGCGGGCGGCGCCCATGGCCTGTTCGGCGAGGAAGCCGTTCTCGTGGGGGATGTCGGCGGGCAGCAGGTCCAGGACGGCCGTGTTGACGACGCAGCCGTGGCCGGAGTCGTGCAGCAGGAAGATCTTGCGTCCGTCGCTGACCTTGTCGAGTTCGGCGGCGGTCAGATGGCGGCCCAGGGCGCGCTGGTCGTAGCCGGCGATGCTCACCCAGTCGCCGGGCGCGCGGGTGCGGGTGACGGCTTCCGCGACGACCTCGAGTACGTCGTCGATCCGGGTGCGGCCGGCGATGCTCGGGGTGTTCTGCTTGAACCCGGTCCAGGCGAGGTGCACATGGGCGTCGATGAACCCGGGGAGCACGGTGGCGCCCTGCAGGTCGATCACCTCGCGGGCGGGCAGGGAGGTCACGGCCTCGTCGAGGCCCGCGATCCGGCCCTGCCAGATGCCCACGTCATGAGCGACCGGATGGTCCGGGTCCATGGTGAGGAAGCGGGCGTTGGTCAGCCTGGTGCAGAGCATCGGTGAGGTCAGACGTCCATCGTCGCGGCGAGGGACCGGGGGCGCAGGTCCGTCCAGTGGGTCTCGACGTACTCCAGGCACGCTTCCCGGGTGTTCTCGGCGAAGGCGGTCGTCCATCCCCCGGGCACCTCGGCGAACGACGGCCAGAGTGAGTGCTGGCCCTCGTCGTTGACCAGGACCAGGAAACGGCCTTCGTTGTCGTCGAAGGGGTTGGTGCTCATGCTCGATGCCTCCTTGGAGGGCCAAGATTAGGTTAGGCTCGCCTAATTGATTGGAGCTTAGCCTTTGTCCCTTCCCTCTCACAAGGAGACATTCATGCGCCTGGTCGCGGCCGACATGGAGGACGCCGACGCCTTCGCCGGGTTCGGGCTGCCCGGCGCACCCGGCACCGACGAGTTCTGGGCCGCCGCTGGCGCGCCCGCCTCGAAACCCGCCGGGGACGGCGGTTGGGTGACCCTGTTCCTGTGGCGCGGGTCGGAGGCGAGGGTCGGTTTCGAGAGCTGGTCGGAGCCGGTCCCCCTGCGCCGCTGGGCCGACTCGGACTGCTGGTACGCCGAGGTGCGCATGCCCGAGCGGCTGCGGGTGACCTATCAGTTCCTGGTGGGCGACGCGGCGTACGCCGACCCGCTCAACCCGGCCGGTGCGGGCGGTGACCGGTCCATCGCGGCGACGCCGGACGCCCCGGAGCAGCCGCACTGGCCGCTTGTCGGTGCCGACGAGGTGCTGCCCCTGCCGCGTACGCGGATCCGCTGGGCCAGTGAACGGCTCGGGGGGCGGCGGACCGTGCGGGTCCATCCGGTGGGCGGTGGTGGGCCCGTGGTGCTGCTGCTCGACGGGGACGACTGGCTGTATCTGCACCCGGCCATGACCGCGTTCGACTCGGCCGTGGCCGCGGGTGAGTTGCCGCCGGTGACGCTGGTCTTCTTGCCGGCGAAGGACAGGGAGGCGGAGTTCACGTGCCGGTCCGAGCTGTGGGAGGCGGTGCGGGACGAACTGCTGCCGCTGGTGGCGGAGTCGGGTGTGCGCGCCGACCTCGACCGGCTCGTGGTCGCCGGGCAGAGTCTCAGCGGGCTGAGCGCGGTGTACGCGGCGCTGGAGTTTCCCGGGCTGGTGTCGCGGGTTGCCTGTCAGTCGGGGTCGTTCTGGTGGCAGCCGGGTGCCCTGCGGGCGGCTGATCCGTTGGGGGGTCCCGTCGGGGGTGTGATCGCCGAGCGGCTGCGGGAGGGTGTTGATCTGTCGGGGCTGCGGGTCGCGTTCGATGTCGGGGAGCATGAGGTGCGGATGCTGCCGCACTGCGGCCTGGTGGAGAGCCTGGTCGAGCGGGCCGGTGCGACCGTGCGGGTTTCACGGGCTGCGTCCGGCCACGATCGGGCGGGGTGGCGGCATGCGTTGGTCAGGGATGTGGGCTGGGCCCTCGGGTAGTGGTTGTCTGCGGGGCGGTGGGGGCTGGTCGCGCAGTTCCCCGCGCCCCTGAAAAGCAGGGCATGCCCCCACGGCCCGTCAGAAGGTCACCGCGCCACCGCCAGGCAGTACGCCTCGTCGTTGGCCAGCAGATTCCGGTGGGTGTCGTCTGCCGTGATGACGCCGTCGGCCAGGACCAGGACCCGGTCGGCGGCGTCCAGGAAGGCCGGGCTGCTGGTGATCACTACCGTCGTGCGGCCCCTGCGCAGTTTCGCCACGTTGCGGGCGACGAGCTGTTCGGTGACCGCGTCGACGGCCGTCGTGGGGTCGTGCAGGACGAGGACGTCGGTGTCGGCCGCCAGTGCCCGGGCCAGGGACAGGCGTTGGCGCTGGCCTCCGGAGAGGTTCGCGCCCCGGTCGCGGACGCCGTAGTCGAGGCCGTCGCGGTGCAGGGCGACGACGTCGGTCAGCATGGACGCCTCGACGGCCTCGGAGACCGAACGGCTGGTGCCCGAGGGGTCGATGTTGGTGCGCAGGGTGCCCGCGAAGATCTCCCCGTCGTACGGGTTCACGAGGATGTGCTCGCGGACCGCCTCGACCGACAGGTCCGTCAGCTCCTGCCCACCGATCCGGACGACTCCCTCGTACGAATCGGGCGGGACGTTCACGGCCAGGACGGCCGCCAGGTCGGCGGCGGCGCGCGGCTGGTAGGCGGCGATGGCGACGAACTCGCCGGCCGCCACCTGGAACCTCACCTTGTTCAGGGACCCGTGGCGGACGCAGTCGATCTCCAGGTCCGAGCCCGGGGCCGGCCGCCCGGACCCCGGGGTCGTGACCGGCGGCGCCGACAGCACCAGCGCCATCCGCTCGGCCGACGCGCGCGCGATCATCACGTACTTCGGCATCTCCGAGAACAGCCGGAGCGGTTCCATGATGAACTGCGCCAGGCCCACGGCCATGACGAGTTCCCCGATGGTGATCCGGCCGTCGAACGCCAGCCAGCCCGCCGTCAGGGTCACGGCTCCGGCCAGGACCGCGTTGAGGGCCAGGGCGGTGCCCGCGTACACGCCGTTCACCTTGGCGACGGTGACCGCTTGGTGCTTCGCCTCGGTGCTGACCTTCCGGTAGGAGCCGAACGCGGCGTGGTTGCCGCCGAATCCGTGCAGCGGGCGCAGGCCGGTGATCAGGTCGGCGACCTTCGCGCCGGCCCGCGCCACCCGCGCCTGCTGTTCCTGGGTGCTGCTGCCGATCCGCCGGGACATCACGCTGAGGATCGACAGGATGGCGACGGTGCCCACGATCACCAGCAGGCCGAGCCGGATGTCGGCCAGGCCCAGCGCGACGGCCGCGACGATCACCGCGACCATCGAGCTGATCAGCATCGGGACCACTTCGACGATGTCGGCGGTCTGGTCGGCGTCCTCGGTGGCGATGGTCAGGACCTCGCCGGACTTGAGGTCGACGTCCCTGGCCACCGGTTGCAGACCGCAGGCCGCGACCTTCACCCGCCAGCGGTGTGCCTCGGTCGTGTTGGTCTTCTGCAGGATCCGCATGCCGAACCGCCAGGACAGCGACACGGTCGTGATGATCACGGCCAGTGCGGCGATCGACAGGGCGAGCGCGCCGAGACTCCGGCCGTCCCGCATCGTGTGCTCGACGATCAGGCCGAGCGCGATGGGGAAGGCCGTCTCGCCGGCCTGGTAGAGGCCCATGAGGACGGTGCCGCCGGCCATGGCACCGAGGTTGCGGCGCAGGGCGGTGCGGAGGATGGCGGCCCCGGGGCGGGGCCGCTGCGTGTCAGTTGTCATCGAGGTGGCGGGCAATCGCTTCGGGGGTTCGCAGGGTGAACAGGTCTCGGATGGTGATCACGGGGCCGAACTCGCGGCGGAGCAGCCCGATCAGGCGTACCGCCAGCATGGAGTGTCCTCCGAGGGACACGAAATCGCTCACCGCGCTCACCTCGTCGTCGTCCAGGTCCAGTGCCTCGGCGAAGTACTCGCAGACCACGGTCTCGGTCTCGGTCCGCGGGCCCCGCTCCCCCACCGTGGTCAGCGCGCCGAGCGGCTTGGCCTCGGGCAGCGCCTTGGTGTCAGCCTTCCCGTTCACCGTCAGCGGGATGCTCTCGACCTGGGCGTAGTGCGTGGGGCGCAGGAAGTCCGGCAGTCCGGCGCCCACGTCGGAGGCGACCGCCGCCAGGTCCCCGCCGTCCAGCACGAGGTAGGCGGCCAGCCGGTAGGCGCCGTCGACCTGTGGGTCGGGCTGGGCCACGGCGGCGACGAACCGGACCGCCGGGTGCGCGGCGAACACGGCCTCGACCTCGCCGAGTTCGACCCGGTGGCCCCGGATCTTGACCTGCTGGTCGGTGCGGCCCAGGTACATCAGATTGCCGTCGGGCCGGCGGACCACCAGGTCCCCGGTGCGGTACATGCGCTCGCCGGGCTCGCCGAACGGGCAGGCGACGAAGCGGTGCGCACTCTGGGCGGGCTGCCCGAGATAGCCGCGCGCGATGCCGATGCCCGACACGTACAGCTCACCGGGCACCCCGTCGGGCAGCGGCCGCAGCCACGGATCCAGGACGTACACGTCCGTGTTGTCGATCGCGACGCCCACCACCGGGTCCTGGCACTCGAAGGTGCCGACGCCCAGGGTGTTGATGGTGTACTCGGTGGGTCCGTACAGGTTGTAGCCGACCGTGCCCTCGGTCTCGGCGAGGCGCTGCCACAGCGTCGGGGTGACGGCCTCGCCGCCCAGCAGCACCAGCGCCGGCCGGCGTTCCGGGTTGTCCAGCAGGCCCTCGGCCACCAACTGCTGCGCGTAGGTCGGGGTCACGTTGATGACATCGATCCCGTGCTCCAGGCAGTACTCCACCAGCGCGGGCGCGTCACGGCGCAGCTCCTCGTCGCAGATGTGCACTTCATGCCCGTCGGCGAGCCACAGCAGCTCCTCCCACGACATGTCGAACGCGAACGACACGGTGTGCGCGATCCGGAAGACGCGGTGACCGTGCTCCGCCAGTACCGGCTCGAAGATCCGGCGCTGATGGTTGATCAGCATGTTGGTGAGCCCGGCGTACTCGGTCACCACGCCCTTGGGCTTTCCGGTCGAACCGGAGGTGTAGATCGTGTACGCGGGGTGCCGCAGCCGGTCCGGGTCGTCCGGCGTGAACGTCACATACGGCTCGGCCTCGGGAAGAGGCCGGTCCAGTTCGATGAGGGCGCCGGTCAGCCGGGGCGAGACGGCACTCACGGTGAGGATCACGTCCGGCCGGGCGTCGTCGACGATCGCGGCGATCCGCTCGTCCGGATGGTCCAGCTCCAGCGGCACGTACGCGGCGCCGACCCGCAGGACGGCGAACAGCGCCGCGATCCAGTCGAGGGAGCGCGGGATCGCGAGACCCACGGTCGTCTCGGGTCCGATGCCGCGCCCCGCGAGCACACCGGCGACCGCGCGGCTGCGGTCCCGGAGCTCGGCGAACGTCATCGTCGCGCCGTGGGCGACGAGCGCCACCCGCTGCGGGTCGCGATCCGCGGCCTGATCGAACCGGTCGACGACGGTGTCCGTGCCGACGTCCGTACGCGCGCCCGGAGCGGGCTCGGGACCCAGCCCCCTCAGCGCGCCCACCGGCCCGGTCGACCGGGCCAGGTCCTGGAGCACGCTCAGGAAGTCGTCCAGGAGACGACGGGCGCCCGCGGTGTCGCCGTCGCGGTACTCGAGCTTGACCGTGAGCCGGTCGCCGGGGGTGACGACCCAGGTGAACGGATAGTGCGTGGAGTCGTCGGCCTTCACCGAGGTGATGCCGTGCCGGGAGTTCATCTCGGCGAACGCGTCCATGTCCAGGAAATTCTGCAGCACGAACAGGTTGTCGAACATGGTGTCGTGCCCGCTGGCCCGCTGGACCTCGCCGAGCCCCAGGTGCTCGTGCTCCATCGCCTCGACCCGCGCCGTCTGTACGGCCGACAGGTACTCCCGGACCGACTGCTCCGGCCGGGCCCGCGTCCACGTGGGCACGGTGTTGAGCAGCACGCCGACGATGTCGTCCAGGCCCTCGCCGTCACGGCCGGAGACGGTCACGCCAAACACGGCGTCGCTGCGGCCGGTGTGCGCGCCGAGCAGCAGGCCGAACGCGCCGGTCAGCACCGAGTTCAGCGTGACGCCGTGCACCCTGGCCGCGTCCCGCAGCAGCTCCGACTGCTCGGCGGACAGGGTGTGCACGAGTGCGCGCGGCAGGTCGTCCGAGAGGGCCGGCGCCGGTCCGGCGAGCAGCGTCGGGCCGGGGAGGGCGGCCAGGTGCTCCGCCCAGAAGCGTTCCGATACGGCGGGGTCCTTGGCGTCGAGCGCCCGGGCGTACTCCTCGAAGCTCGGCGTGGCCGGCGTCGGGTCGAGCGGCTCGCCCGCGAGGACGGCACGGTAGGCGTCGAACAGGTCCCGCAGGACGATCTCGCGGGACCAGCCGTCCCACAGCAGCAGGTGGTAGCTGAGCAGCAGGCCGTCGCGGTCGTCGGGCAGCCGCACCACGGTCAGCCGGATCAGCGGCGGCTCACCGGGGTCGAATCCGGTGTCGCGGTCCCGGGCGCGCAGGGCGTCGACCTCCGCGTCCGTCGACAGGGCGACCGTACGGACGTCGACCCGCCGGCCGGCCTTGAGGACCTGGACGGGATTTCCGTCGTCGTCCGTGCTGAAGCCGGCGCCCACGACCGGGTGCCGGGCGATCACGTGCGCCATCGCCTCGGCCAGCGCGTCGGTGTCCAGGCGCCGGTCGAAGGTGAACCAGCTCTGCGCGACGTAGTGTCCGGCCGTGCCGGCCATCTGGGCCTGGAAGAACAGGCCGCGCTGGAGCGGGGTGACCGGTGCGGTGCGCTCGGCTGTCGTGGCGGCGTCGGCGATGTGCTCCAGCGCGCCGCGCCAGTGTTCGGTGATCTCGTCGGGTATGCCCTCGGCGAGGGTGAACTCGGCGAGCAGGCTGCCGGTCACGTCGTCGGTCCAGGCGTTGACCTCGACGGCGTACGGGCTGCCCTGGTCGCCGCCGGTGAGGTGCAGCGCCTGGGACTCGCTGCCCCGGCCGAGGTAGTTGAACAGCACCTGCGGGCGGGCGGTGAGCAGCGGGGCCGTCTGCGGGTCGAGGTACCTGAGCTGCCCGTAGGCGACATGCGCACGCTCGTCCGGCTGGCGTTCGGCGACCTCGCGGGCCGCGGCGACCGGGTCGGTGTGCGCGGTGAGCCGTACGGGCGCGATGGAGGTGAACCAGCCGACCGTACGGGTGTAGTCGTGCTGTTCGAGGACCGGCACCCGGCCGTGCCGCTCCAGTTCGATCGCGAGATCGGCGGGCGACGGCTGGACGCGGGTCAGCGCGGTGCGCAGCGCCCCGCACAGCAGCTCGGTGAGACCGACGCCGAGTGCGGCGGGCGCGGTGCGGGTGAGGCGGTCGCTCACGTCGGGGGCGAGCACGACCGTGGTCTCGCGCAGTCCGCCGACCGCGGGCAGCAGTTCGGGCGCCTGGAGCGTGGTGGCCCAGTGGCCGAGGTCGTCGAGTGCGTGAGCGGAACGGAGCGTCAGTGCCTCGGCGTACTCGGCGTACGACGTGGTCGGCGGTGCCAGCGGCTCCCCGCGGAGGGCCGCGGTCAGGTCGTCCAGCAGGATCAGCCAGGACACCGAGTCGACGGCGAGGTGGTGCACGGTGACCACGAGGGTGCGGGTGGCTTCCAGCCAGGCGAAGGCGATGACGTTTCCGGACTCGGGGTCGAGCCGTTCCGCGGCCGCGTTCGCCACGGCCGTGGCGTCGGTGGTGTCCGGGCGTACGACGGTGACCTCGTGGGCCGGTTCGGTGCGCAGGGCCCATACGCCGTGCGTGGTGCGGAGGCGCAGTCGCAGGGTCGGGTGGGCGGCGACTACGGCGTTCGCGGCGCGCTGGGCGTCCGTGAAGGCGGTGCCTTCTGGGGCCTGGAGGGTTCTGGCCTGGGCGAATCGGGTGAGGGAGCCGCCGAGTTCGCGCTGGCGCAGGATGATCGGCGTCGCGGGCAGCGGGCCGTCCTCGCGGCGGGAGACGGCAGGGGCGGCTGCTTGCGTTGTGCTCGTCGACAGGTTGTCGGCCAGTGCGCGGGGGGTCTTGAGGAGGAAGACGTCCCGGGGTGAGATCTGCAGGCCGAGGGTTCGGGCCCTGTTCACGACCGAGATGGCGATGATGCTGTCGCCTCCGGCGTGGAAGAAGTCGGTGTCGGGGTCGACGGCTGTGCCGGGCAGTGTCTGGGTGAAGATCTCGATGAGTGTGGTGACTGCTTGGTTCTTGTCTGCGGGTGCGTTGGGGCTGGTCGCGCAGTTCCCCGCGCCCCCAGAGGTACGTTCGGTCAGGGTCTTTCGATCCAGCTTGCCGTTGACCGTCAGCGGTAGGGCGTCGGTCGGGAGGACCCGGCCCGGGACCATGTGCACCGGCAGCTTCGTGGACAACAGCTCGGTGAAATCAACCGGCACCCGGCCCACCACATGCGCGACCAGGTGATCGCCGCTGTCCGCCACCGTGACGGCCACATCGATCACACCGTCGAGTTCCCGTACGGCGGACTCCACCTCGCCCAGCTCGATGCGGAAGCCCTTGAGCTGTACCTGGTCGTCGGCGCGGCCCGTGAACTCCAGCTCGCCGTCAAGGGTGCGGACGGCGAGGTCGCCCGTGTGGTACATGCGGGAGCCGTCGTCCGCGAACGGGTTCGCCACGAAGCGGCCGGCGGTGAGTGCGGGCCTGCCGAGGTAGCCGAGCGACACCTGGTCGCCGGCGACATAGATGGCACCGACCTTGCCGGGCGGCACCGGGCGGAGCCGGTCGTCGAGCAGGTAGGTGACCAGGCCGGGGATCGGGCCGCCGATCGGGCTGACGTCGTCGCCGGGGCCGAAGTCCTCGTCGGTGAGCACCCGGTGGGTGACATGGACGGTCGTCTCGGTGATGCCGTACATGTTGACCAGCTCGGGCGTGCCCGTGCCGTGCCGCTCGACCCAGCCGCGCAGCCGCCCGAGGTCCAGGGCCTCGCCGCCGAAGATGATCCGGCGCAGTGCGGGCAGCGGTTCGCCGGCGAGCCGGTCGGCCTCGATGAACTGGTAGAACGCCGACGGGGTCTGGTTGAGCACGGTGACTCCGCGCTCGCGGACGAGCCGGTGGAAGTCGACCGGGGAGCGCGTCAGCCCGTACTCGGGCACCAGCAGCTCACCGCCGTACGCCAGCGCGCCCCACAGCTCCCAGACCGCGAAGTCGAAGGAGAAGGAGTGGAACTGGACCCACACGTCCTGCGGGCCGAAGTCCATGTCGGGCTGGGTGTTGGCGAGCAGCGAGACCACACTGGAGTGCGGGACGGCGACGCCCTTGGGCCTGCCGGTCGATCCGGACGTGTAGATCACGTACGCGGGGTTGTGCGGGCTCACCTCGGGCTCGGTGGCGTCCCCCACCGGCAGTTCCTCGCCCTGTACGAGCACCCGGGCCGGCACATCCGCCCTGGCCAGCAGCTCCGTGAAGCGGTCGCGCTGCTCACGGTCCACCAGGACGACCTGGGGAGCCGCGTCGGCGAGGATGTACTCCAGCCGTTCGTCCGGATAGGCCAGGTCCAGCGGGACGTACGCGCCGCCCGCGCTGACGATCGCGACCAGGGCCACGACCTGCTCCAGGGAGCGCGGGACGGCCACGGCGACCCGCTTGCCCGGCCCGACCCCGGCCGCGCGCAGGGCGGCGGCCAGGTCGTTCTTGGTGTCGGCCAGTTCGCCGTAGGTCAGGGACCGGGTGCCGCCGTCGAGGCCGCACTGGGTGACGGCGGTGGCGGCGGGGTCGCGGCGGGCGGCGGTGTCGAACAGGGCGCCCAGCGTCGTCGGGGTGATCGGTGCGGGGCGCCGCTCGCTCTCGGGTGCCAGGTCGCCGACCAGGGCGTCCGGCCGGGTGAGCAGGCCGTTGAGGGTGTGGGTGAATGTGTGCAGGATCGCCCGGGCGGTCGTCTCCCGCAGCAGTTCGCCGTCGTAGATCAGGTTGAAGCGCGGCCGTCCGTCGAGTGCGCGCTCGACCACCAGCGTCAACGGGTAGTGCGGGGCGCCCTCGTTGACGAGGTCGGAGACGACCAGTGTGTCGTCGGGTCGGCGCAGGGCGGCGACATCGGTCGCCACGTCGAAGACCACGAGGGTGTCGAACAGGGAGCCGGCACCGGCCTGGCGGCCGATCCTGGCCAGGGAGACGTGCTGGTGCGGCAGGACCGCGCTCTGGTGCTCCCGTACCGAGGCGAGCAGGTCGCCGGAGGTGGTGCCGTCGGCCCAACGGGCGCGTACGGGGATCGTGTTGATGAACAGACCCACCATGTCCCCGATGCCGGGCACCTCGGCGTCACGGCCGGAGACTGTGGAGCCGAACACCACGTCGCTGCCGTGCAGGATGCCGCCGAGCGTCACGGCCCAGGCGCTGTGCACGGCCACGCTCAGCGGCACGCCGGCCTCGCGGACGGCGGCGTCGAGGTCGCCCTCCGGCTCCACGGCGATGTCGGTGAACCGGTCGGAGGGGGTGTGGTCCTCGGCGACCAGCGAGGGGCCGGTCAGGCCGGCGAGTTCGGCGCGCCAGACGCGGTCGCTCTCGTCGTCGTCGCGTCCGGCGAGCCAGTGCACGTAGTCGGCGAAGCCGCCGATCGGGTAGACGGTCCCCGGGGCGTGGTACTCGGCCAGCAGTGCGCGGAGCATCGGCGGTACGGACCAGCCGTCGGCGATGATGTGGTGCACGGTCTGCACCAGGACGTTCCGGCCGGAGCCCGCGCGGACGAGGGTGTACCGCATCAGCGGGCCGGTGGCCAGGTCGAAGCCGGCGCGGCGGTCCCGCTCGGCGAGGTCGCGTATCTCCTCGTCGGTGATGCCGGGGCGGTCCAGCGTGGTGAAGGGGGCCTGTACGCCGCTCTCCAGCACGGAGACCACGCGGCCGTCGGCGAGGGCCGTGAACCGTGCGGCCAGGTTCGGGAACAGGGTGAGCAGCCGGGTGGCCGCCGTCGCGAGCCGGTCGGCGTCCACCTCGCCGTCCAGGGTGAGGAGTTGCTGCTCGACGTAGGCGCCCGCCGAGTCGTCGTCGAAGACGGAGTGGAAGTACAGGCCCTCCTGGAGCGGGGTCAGCGGCAGGATGTCCCGCAGCTCCGGGCCGTCGAGGGCGTCGACGTCGGTCTGGGTGAGCGGCACCAGGGCGAAGTCGCTGGGCGTGTGGCCGCCCTGGTCGAGTGCGGCGAGGGAGGCCAGGGCCACCCGGAAGTAGTCGCCGATGGCCGTGATGTCCGCGTCGGTGAACATCCCGTCGGGCCAGGAGATGGTGGTGACCAGCTCGTAGTCGCCGGTGAAGGCGGCGGGTTCGGCGATCGCGTTGAACTCCAGGGCGCGCGGCAGGCGCATCTCCGGGTCGCGCTTTTCGCCCAACTGGCCGGTGGTGCCCGCGAGTTGCCAGTCGCCGGGGGCGCCTGCGGCGAAGCGGCCCAGGTAGTTGAAGAGCACCTGCGGTGCGGGCGCGTCGAACTCGCTGCCGGTGAGGTAGCGCAGGGCGCCGTAGGAGACGCCGTTGTCCGGTACCTGCGCGAGGTCTTCCTTGACGGCCTTCAGGGCGGCGGTCAGATACGCGGGGGTGGTGAGGTCGGCCGCCGTGCCGGGGTCGACGGTCACCGGGAAGAGGGTGGTGAACCAGCCGACGGTCCTGGACAGTTCCGGTTCGAAGCCGGCGGAGCCCGCGACGAACTGTCCTTCGCGGCCGTGGCCTTCGAGTTCGATGTGGGCGAACGTCTGGTCCTGGCCGAGGTCGCGGCGCCAGCGGGCGAGGGCGACCGAGAGCGCGGTCAGCAGGACGTCGTTGACGCCCGCGTGGAACTTCGCGGGGACGTCGCCCAGCAGCGCGGCCGTGATCTCGGGGCCGACGGAGACGGTCCGCAGCCGCTCGTGCGCGACGGTGTCGGCCACGGACAGGGCGCGCCTGCCCACCAGGTGGTCCTCTCCCGGCAGGGGGCGCCGGTAGTAGGAGCTGTCCGCGTCGAACGCGGCGCGTTCCAGCAACTGGGTCCAGCGCCGGAACGACGTGCCCACCGGGGGCAGTTCGATCGGCGCGCCCGAGGTGAACTGCCGCCAGGCGGTGGCCAGGTCCTCCATCAGGACGCGCCAGGACACGCCGTCGATCACCACATGGTGGGCGACCAGGACCAGTTGCCGTGCCGTACGGCGCCAGACGGCACGCAGCATCGCGCCGCCGTCCGGGTCCAGCCCCTCGGTGGCGAGCGCGACGCACTCCTCGACCGGCAGCTCACTCTCCTGCCAGATCACGGACGCCCCGCCGGCCTCCGGGATGTCGAAGCTCCAGTCGTCGCCGCGTACCAGCCTGGCGCGCAGCATGTCGTGGTGCCGGACGAGGGCGGAGAGGGTCTCGTCGAGGGCGTCTGCGGTCAGGTCCGCGGGGGTGTTGAGCACGACGGACTGGACGAAGCCGTCGACGGCGTCCGTGGTCTCGCCGAGCCACTGCACGATGGGCGATCCCACGACGGTTCCGGTGGCGATGTCGCCATGGTCCGTGGTGGAGACGTCCTCACGGCTCGCGACCGCCGCCAGGGCGCCCACGGTGGTGTGGGTGAAGATCTGGCGTGCCGTGACGTGGAGGCCCTCGTCGCGCAGGGCGCTCAGCAGGGAGATCGCCAGGATGCTGTCTCCGCCGAGCTGGAAGAAGTCCTGGTCGACACCGACCTCGTCGAGCCGCAGCACCTGCGCGACCGCGGCGCACACCGCGCGCTCGTCGTCGGTGGTGGGGCGGACGAGCGAGCCGGTTTTGATCGTGGGCTCGGGCAGGGCGTTGCGGTCGAGCTTGCCGTTGGCGGTGAGCGGGAACTCCTCCATCACGACGAGGTGGGTCGGCACCATGTACTCGACCATGTGCTCGGCGGCCCACGCCTTGACCTCGTCCGCCCGCAGGTCCTCGCCGCCGGCGGCCGGGATGACGTAGCCGACCAGGTAGGTGCCGCCCGCCGTGTTCTTCTTCGCGACGACGCAGGTGTGCCGGACTCTGGGGTGTTCCGCGAGACCGGCCTCGACGTCCTCTATCTCCAGCCGCATGCCGCGGATCTTGATCTGGTTGTCGGCCCGGCCGAGGAAGTCCAGCGATCCGTCCGGGGCGAACCGCGCGAGGTCGCCGGTGCGGTACAGCCGGGAGCCGTCGTCGGCGAAGGGGTTGGCCACGAACCGGGAGGCGGTCAGGCCGGGGGCGTTGACGTAGCCGCGGCCCAGGAGGAAGCCGCCCACGTAGAGTTCGCCGCCGACCCCGACGGGGACCGGGCGCAGTTCCTCGTCCAGGACGTAGAGCTGGGTGTTGGGGTTGGCCTTGCCGATCGACGTCGACAGGCGTTCCGCGGCGCCCCGGTAGATGACGTGCGAGACGCCGATCGTCGTCTCGGCGGGGCCGTAGCCGTGGTACATGGGGATGTCGAGCTTGGTGCGGAACCGCTCGTACAGCTCGGGGGTGAGCACCTCGCCGCCGCACCACACGTGCCGCAGGCTGTCCAGGCGGCCGGTGTCGCCGGCCATCTCCAGCAGCACGTCCAGCATGGACGACACCAGGTAGGTGAAGGTGACGCGCTGTTCGGCGATGACGCTGAGCAGATGGTGCGGGTCTCGTTCGCCGCCGGTGCGCAGGACCACCAGCCTGCCGCCGGAGACCAGGGGCAGGAAGATCTCGTTGATGGATATGTCGAAGGACAGCGGCGCCTTGAACAGCGAGGCGTCGTCGTGGCCGAAGCCCAGGATCTCGTTCACCTGCCACAGCAGGCGCTCGCTGATCGCCTCGTGCCGGATCATCGCGCCCTTGGGCCGCCCGGTCGAACCGGACGTGAAGATCACATACGCCAGGGCGTCGCCGAGGACGGTGACGCCGGTGCCCTCGGCGGGGCAGGAGGCGTACCCCCAGTCGCCGAGGTCGACGGCCACGGCCTCCGGTTCGGCCGGGTCGTGCTCGCCCGAGGCGTTGAGCTGCAGGACGACCCGGGCGTCCTCGATGACGACGGCCCGGCGCGCCGCGGGCCACTGCGGGTCGAGCGGCACGAACGCGCATCCGGCCTGGAGCGCGGCGAGCAGCCCGATCACCATGTCGGCGGAGCGGGCCAGGGAGATGCCGACGACCTGTTCCTGGCCCAGTCCGCGTGCGATGAGGTGGTGGGCGAGCTGGCTGGAGAGCTCGGCTGCCTGACGGTAGGTCAGCGACCGGTGCTCGTCGACGACGGCTACGGCGTCGGGTCTGGTCCGCGCCTGCTCCCGGAACATCTCGACGACGGTCGGGCGGGCCCGGTCGGCCTCGTTGTCGTTCCACTCGGCCAGGGTCCGGAGCCGGGCGGCCACACTGGACGGGCCGATGGTGCCGAGGGGCCGGTCCGGGAAGTCGGCCAGGTCGTCCAGCGCGAGCTGCGCGTCGGCCGGCGCTACGCCGTCCGGGACGGTGATGCTCCGGCCGTCCGGGCTGACGTCCCAACCGCCGGGCGCCGTCCCGCCGTTGTCGACCCAGCCGAGGACGTCGGCGAAGAGCGTGCCGGGGGCGAGGTCGATCCCGTCGGGGCTCTGCCCCGTCGCCCAGTACGACAGACCGATGGCGCAGGCTTCGGCGATGGTCCTGTCCGGGTAGTCACCTGTGCGCCGGCGGACATCTGCCAGGCGGGTGGGAGAAAGCAGTGCGAGACGAGCGCGCGGTTCCATCATCGAAGACTCAGCGTCCCTTCCAGAATATGGAGTTAGGCTAACCTAAATAAGGGTTGCCTAACTACCCTCTCGCCAGGCCCGCCACAGTCGTGCGTACCGGCCGCCCAGAGCCACCAGTTCCTCGTGTGTGCCCTGCTCCACGACGCGTCCCGCGTCCAGCACGGCGATCCGGTCGGCGGCCATCGCCTGGGTCAGCCGGTGCGCCACGAACAGCGTCGTGCGGCCCGCGCAGGCGGCCAGTACGGCCCGCTCCAGCTCGGCGGCGCCCTCGCTGCCGGCCTCCGCGGTCGACTCGTCGAGCACCACCACCGGCGCCCGGCCCAGCACCAGCCGGGCCAAGGCGATCTGGGCGACCTTGGTGACGTCCAGGCGCTCACCGCCCTCGCCGACCGAGGTGTTCAGCCCCTCGGGCAGCGCGTC
>NZ_JBHUQX010000227.1:0-15134 GCF_042674225.1 Streptomyces sp. NPDC056948 | reverse complement strand
GCGGCGATCAGGGTGCCGCAGGTGGCGGCGGCCAGGGCGGTACCGGCGAGAGCGTTCTTCGGGGTGGCGGCACGGCGGAGGACGGAAGCGGCGGGCACGCGTGACCTTTCGTCGTGGACGGGGCAGTCGCCCACAGAAACAGTCATCGCGAATGACCGCAATGCCCCCTTTTACTAGGTGTGACCGCACCCGGAGTGATGGTCCGGCCCGTGACCGGGAGTGGTCCCTACGGCCTCGCTTCGTATGTGACCTGAGTCACGTGGGATGCCTCACTGCCGGGGCGCGTCGAACGTGACCGGCGTCTCGAACGCCGCCCGGCGCGTGGCGCGGCGCAGCGCCCTGAGCACCGCCGGACCGAGGGTCAGCGTCAGGACGACCGTGACGACGGCCCGGCCCAGGTCCCAGCCGAGCGAGGTGGCCAGGCAGTACGCCAGGAATCGGGCCAGATTGGCGGGGACCGCTGCCTGCGGGTCGAAGGCGACGTTCGAGGCGAGCGCGCTCATGAAGGGCCAGCCCGCCATGTTCATCACCGTGCCGTAGGCGAAGGCGGCGAGGAAGCCGTAGCCGGCGAGCATCACCAGCTCGGTACGGCCGCGCAGCCGGTCCGGGCCCGGCAGCAGGCCCGCGCCCATCGCGAACCAGCCCATCGCCAGCATCTGGAACGGCAGCCACGGGCCCACCCCGCCCGTGAGCAGCGCGGACGCGAACATCGTCACCGAGCCGAGGACGAACCCGAAGCCAGGGCCGAGGACCCGGCCGCTCAGCACCATCAGGAAGAACATCGGCTCGATCCCGGCGGTACCGGCGCCGATCGGCCGCAGGGCGGCCCCCGTGGCGGCCAGCACGCCGAGCATCGCGACCGCCTTCGGGCCCAGACCGGACTCCGAGATCGCCGCGGCCACCACGGCCACGAGCAGCACCAGCAGGCCCGCGAAGAGCCAGGGCGCGTCCTGCGCGTGGGCGCTGAGCTGCGAGGTGGGCGGGGCGAGGAAGGGCCAGCCGAAACCGGCGGCACCTACGGCACTGACGAGGACCAGGGCCGTGAGGGAGCGGGGACCGAGACGGACGGCACGGGCCTGGCGCTGGGCGTTCATGAGCCGGTCCCGGGCTGCGGGAGGGCCGCGCGGACCTGGGAGACCGTGAGCCAGTGCTGCGGGGCCAGGATCTTGGTGACCTGCGGGGCGAAGGACGGCGAGGAGACCACGACCTCCGCGGTCGGGCCGTCGGCGATCACCTCGCCCTCGGCCAGGAGCACCACCCGGTGGGCGATCTCGGCGGCCAGCTCCACGTCATGCGTCGCCAGCACGATGGCGTGCCCCTCCTCCGCCAGCTTGCGCAGGACACCGACCAGGCGGGCCTTCGCCGCGTAGTCCAGGCCGCGGGTGGGCTCGTCCAGCAGGAGCAGCGGGGGCCGGGCGGTCAGTACGACGGCCAGGGCGAGGGCCAGGCGCTGGCCCTCCGAGAGGTCCCGGGGGTGGGTGTCGTCGGTGACGCCCGGGAGCAGCTCGGTGACCAGGGCGCGGCAGGTGCCGGGAGTCGCTTCCGCGTCCTGGTCGGCCGCCGTGCACTCGGCGGTGACGGTGTCGGCGTAGAGCAGGTCGCGGGGTTCCTGGGGGACGAGGCCGACCTTGCGGACGAGGTCCCTCGGGGTGGTGCGGTGGGGTGTGGCTTCGCCGAGTCGGATGGTTCCGGAGGTGGGCGTGATGAGGCCGACGAGTGAGTTGAGGAGCGTGGATTTTCCGGCGCCGTTTCGGCCCATGAGGGCGATGGTTTCGCCGGGGGTGATGGTGAGGTCGATGTGGCGTAGGGCTTGGATGCGGGAGCGGGTTACTGAGAGGGCTCGTACTTCGGCTGTGCGGGTTGTTCGTGGCTGGTCGCGCAGTTCCCCGCGCCCCTTTGGGACGATGCTCAGCTGTTGGCGAAGATCCGCTGCCTTCCGTCGCGCGTCACGGACCGTCAGCGGCAAGGGCGTCCAGCCCGCCAGGCGGCCCAAAGCCACCACCGGGGGGTACACCGGGGACACGGCCATCACCTCGGCCGGGGTGCCCAGGGTCGGCGGCTCGCCCGGGGCCGGTAGCAGGGCGACCTGGTCGGCGTACTGGATGACGCGTTCCAGGCGGTGTTCGGCCATGAAGACCGTCGTGCCGAGGTCGTGTACGAGGCGCTGGAGGACCGCCAGGACCTCTTCGGCGGCTGCGGGGTCGAGCGCGGAGGTCGGCTCGTCCAGGACCAGGACGCTCGGGTGCGGGGTGAGGACCGAGCCGATCGCGACGCGCTGCTGCTGGCCGCCCGAGAGAGTGGCGATCGGGCGGTTGCGCAGGTCGGCCAGGCCGAGGAGGTCGAGGGTCTCCTCCACGCGGCGGCGCATCACCTCCGGGGCGAGGCCCAGCGACTCCATGCCGTAGGCGAGTTCGTCCTCGACGGTGTCGGTGACGAAGTGGGCGAGCGGGTCCTGGCCCACCGTGCCGACGACATCGGCGAGTTCGCGCGGCTTGTGCGTGCGGGTGTCGCGTCCGGCCACCGTGACCCGGCCGCGCAGGGTGCCGCCGGTGAAGTGCGGCACGAGCCCGCTGACCGCGCCCAGGACGGTGGACTTGCCGACGCCGGACGGGCCGGCCAGGAGGACGAGTTCGCCCTCCGGGACCTCGAAGTCGATGCCCTGGACGGTGGGTTCGGAGGCACCGTCGTACGTCACGGAGACGTCCTCGAAGCGGATCACGACGGCTCCTTGGGATCGGGGGCGACGAACGCGGGCAGCAGACCGAGGAGGATCGCCGCCGCGGGCCAGAGGGGGAGCGTGGGGGCCACGAGCGGCACCACGCCGGGGTGCAGGGCCGCGGGGTCCCGGACGGCGGCGAGTACGAGCAGCGCGGCGACCGCCACGCCGGAGGCGACGACCAGCAGGGCGCGCACGTCCCAGCGGTCCGGGCGGTACCGGGTGCGCAGCGACCGCCGGCCGCCGAGCCGGAGACCCGCGAGGGCGGCGGCGAGGCCGACGAGGAGGACCGGGAAGCCGTAGGTGGCGCCCTCGGCGGTGAGCAGTCCGTACGTTCCCGCGCAGACGCCGAGCAGACCGCCGAGAGTGAGGGCGGCGGTGGTACGGCGGACCGCGGCCGGAACCTGGGCGGTACGGCCGTAGCCGCGGGCGTCCATCGCGGCGGCCAGGGACACCGAGCGCTCCAACGCGCCCTCCAGGACCGGGAGGCCCACCTGCAACAGGCCCCGGACGCCCTTGTCCGGGCGGCCGCGCAGCCGCCGGGCGGCGCGCAGACGCTGGACGTCGGCGATGAGGTTCGGCGCGAAGGTGAGGGCGACGACGACCGCGACACCCATCTCGTACAGGGCGCCCGGGAGGGACTTGAGGAGGCGGGAGGGGTTGGCGAGGGCGTTCGCGGCGCCGACGCAGACGAGCAGGGTGGCCAGTCTCAGACCGTCGTACAACGCGAAGGTGAGGGCCTCGGCCGTGACCTCGCCGCCGAGGCGGATGCCCTGGGCCCAGTCGGGGAGGGGCACCTCGGGGAGCGTGACGAGGGTGTGCGTGCCGGGGATGGGGGAGCCGAGGACGATCGCGAAGAGAAGCCGGACGACCAGGACGGCGAGGGCGAGTTTGACGAAGGCGCCGTAGGAACGGGACCAGGGGGTGGAGGGGCGGCAGGTCGCCACGACGTAGGCGGAGACCGTGATGAGGAGGGAGAGGAGAAGGGGGTTGGTGGTGCGGGTGGCCGCGGTGCCGAGGGAGAGCGACCAGAGCCACCAGGCGCCGGGGTGCAGAGGGGCTCGGGGCCGGCGCTGGGGGTGTGCCGGCCCGGGGCTGAGCCGGGCCGTGCCGCTAAGTCTGGTCACGCCGCCGTACCTGCCAGATCGCCGCCGCGCCCAGTACCGTCACCACGGCGATGCCCGCCAGCAGGCCCAGGGACGGGCCGTTGTCGTCGGACGTGTCCTTCTTCGCCGCCGGTGCCGACTTGCGGGAGCTCGTCACCTGCTCTCCGCAGCCCTTCTCGGGGTAATCCGCGATCGCGCACAACAGGGCGTTCGTGTCGTAGCGCAGAGGCTTGGCGACCGTAGCGAGGGCCTCTGCCGTGGTCGCGTCGGGGGAGACCCGGGCGCAGGCCGTTCGGGCGGGGGGCGGGGTCTCGCCCTGGGGGGCGTCCGCCTTCGTGCCGGAGTCGATGACGAGAGCCACCCGCTTCCTGCCGTCCCGCGCGGGCGTCTTCGCGCAGATGGTCCCGAAGTCGGCCGTGCCGCGCGGCCGGGCCGCCTCGGAGGAGTCCTCGCTCACCGCGAAGCGGAAGCCCTGCACGTCGCCGTCCGAGGGACGGGCCATGGACGGGCCCTGGGTGGCGTAGACCCAGCGGTCGCCGTCGCGGTCCCAGAACGACCAGTACCGGTAGCCGGCGGCCTGGGCCTGGCCCGCGCCCGCGCACAGCAGGAGCGAGGCCAGGAGGAGGAGAACGGCCCGGCGGATCACGACTGCTGCCTCTTCTTGCGGCCGGTGAAGAGGAAACCGATGCCGATACCGGCGACGAGGCAGACCCCGACGTACCACCAGACGCCGAAGAAGTCCGACGTCGAGTCCGAGTCGTTCTTCTTGTCGGTCGCCGAGGGCTGTTCGGGGGCCTGCGGGGCCGGGCCCGTCGCGTTGAGCTGCTTCACCAGGTCCGTGCCGCCGAAGTCGCGCGGGTTCGCGCCCGTCGCGTGCGCGGCGAAGATGAGCTGGGCGTAGGCGGCGGGGCCGCCCTGCTCGGCCCAGGTGGCGGAGTTCTTCTCCAGCCAGCGCACGGACTTCTCGGCCTGCTCGGTGTCACCCCGCGCGGCGAGTGCCACGACAGCGTCGGCGGTGTTGCCGTGGTCGGGCTGGGGGTCCGAGCCGGCGAGGGCGGAGGTGAGGTGGTCGTCGTCCTTGGTGAGGATCTGGGTGAGGTAGGAGGCTCCGTTGGCGGCGGCCTGGTCCGGCGTACCGGGATCCGCACAGGTGACGTCGGACTTCTTACCCGCCTCCACCACCATGTCCTTGCCCAGGGCGCCGAGCACACCCGCCGCCGTGGCGTCCGCGTTGGCGGCCAGCTTGCCCTTCTTGTCGGGCTGGAACGCGAAGGCGCCGTCGCCGTCCCCGCCGCAGGGGAGGGCGAGCTTCAGCAGGGCGTCGTAGGGCGACTTCCCGCCCTTCTCGACCTGGTCGGGCTTCTCGCCCGCGGCGGTCAGCGCGCCGATGACGACGGACGTGGAGTTGGTGTCGCTGGCGCCGCCGGGCGCGTAGCCCCAGCCGCCGTCCTTGTTCTGGACGGACTTCAGCCAGCCGACGGCCTTGTCGGCGGCGGCGTCCTGTCCGCCGAGCGCGGCGAGGGCCTGGACGGCGGCGGCCGTGGCGTTGGTGTCGAGCATGGTCTTGGCGTCGCACGCGGCGGTGGGGTCCGGGCGGTACGCGGCGAACCCACCCTCCTCGCACTGCTGCCGGACCAGCCACTCGACGGACTCGGCGGCCGGCTTCTCACCCACCGTGTCCTGGGCCAGCAGGGCGAGCGACTGGCGCCAGACGCCGTCGAACTTGGGGTCCTTGTCCCCGTACAGGGCGGAGGGGAACGCCTGGGACGGAGTCGGCGACGGTGCGGCGGCGGCCGGCGTGGCGGCGCCGATCACGGTGGCGGCGGCCAGGACCGCGGCGCTGCGGCGGACGTTCATGATCGGCGGGTGCCTCTCCCTGTGAGGGAGCCGGGCAGCACGGGACACCCCGGCGGCTCGGCTCCGTATACCTCGACGGTGCCGTGTACCGGCAGGCGCCGGGCACGTGAGCCGGTCACGAACCGTACGGGGCGATCCGGCTCACCGCCTGCCTCGGCGGGCGGTTCACGGTTGCGGGTCAGCGCCGGAATTGCACCGGCTTCTCCCAGTACGGTGTGATGACGACCTGCTCACTGTACCCGCACGTCCAAAACGGGCTGAGGCCGCTCTACGGCCGGGTAGCTTCGCCCCATGCCGACAACGCCATCGGGAAGACTCCTCGGCTCGGGCCGCCGCGCCGATGTGTACGAGATCGACGAGGGGTGGGTGCTGCGGCGGGAGCGGGAGGGCGGGGGTGATGCGGCGGCCGAGGGGGCGGTGATGGAGCATGTGCGTGCCCACGGCTATCCGGTTCCCCGGGTCCGTCCGACCGGCTCGCGTACCGACCTGGTGATGGAGCGGCTCTCCGGCCCGACCATGCTCCAGGCGTGCCTTGCGGGCGCGCTGGATGTGACGGAGGCCGGCTCGATCCTGGCCCGGCTGCTGCGCGACCTCCACACTCTTCCCGCTCTGCGCTCGCCCGACCCGGCGGTCCGCGTCCTCCATCTGGACCTCCACCCGGAGAACGTGATGCTCACGCCCGAGGGGCCTCGCGTCATCGACTGGTCCGACACGGAGGAGGGCGATCCGGGCCTGGACTGGGCCGCCTCGGCGGTGATCCTCGCCCAGGCCGCCGTCTCCGGCGACGCACTCTCGGCCCCCGCCCGCGCCATGCTGGCCGCCCTCCTCGCCGACCCGTCCCCGCTCACCCGGCCCGCCCTTGCGGAGGCCCTGCGCCGCCGGGCCGGTAGTCCGACGATGAGCCGGATGGAGGTCGAACTGCTGCACCACGCCGAGGAGTTGATCCTGTCCGTGGGGCAAAGCGGTTAACGTGAAGCTCCACGACCACACGCAGGAGCGTCCATGACTGAGCAGGTGGAGAACTCCGAGCAGGAGCCGCTCTCCAAGATCGATACCTCGGTTCCGCACTCGGCCCGGATCTGGAACTACTGGCTGGGCGGGAAGGACAACTACGAAGTCGACCGTGTGGCCGGTGACGCGTTCCGTGAGATCTTCCCCGGTATCGAGACCGGAGCCCGCGCCGCCCGCTACTTCCTCGCCCGCGCCGTTCGCCATCTCGCCGCCGAAGAGGGCATCCGCCAGTTCCTGGACATCGGCACCGGGCTGCCCAACGTGGACAACACCCACCAGATCGCCCAGCGGGTGGCCCCGGAGAGCCGGATCGTGTACGTCGACAACGACCCGCTGGTGCTGGCCCACGCCCGCGCGCTGCTCACCAGCACACCGGAAGGCGTCACCAACTACGTCGACGCCGACCTGCGCAAGCCGAGCACGATCGTCCGGGAAGCCGGTAAGACGCTGGACTTCGACCAGCCCGTCGCGCTCTTGCTGATGGGCATCCTCGGTCACATCGAGGACCACGACGAGGCCCGCGAGATCGTGCGGCAGCTCGTGGACGCCCTGCCTCCCGGCAGCTACCTCGTCCAGTACGACAGCACTGACACCAGCGAGGACTACGTCCGGGCCATCGGGCAGTACAACGACGGCGGCTCGATCCCGTACATCCTGCGCAGCCCCGAGCAGATCGCCCGCTACTTCGACGGTCTGGAGCTGCTGGAGCCGGGCGTCACGTCCTGCTCGCGCTGGCGTCCCGACGCCGAGGCCCTGGGCCTGCCCGCGGAGGTGCACCAGTACGGAGGCGTCGCCCTCAAGCGCTGAACCCCGGGGGGCCTCGCTCAGGTCTCCTGAAGTATGCGGTGCAGGATGGTCGGAGTCTCGTCCGGTGACTCGGCTTCGACCACCAGCCGGTTCATGGCGTCCCAGTAGCGCTCGATGTCGGCCGGCCGGTCGGGATAGAGCGCGGTGGTGAGCTGCTCGAGGTAGACCACGTCGGGCAACTGGCCGCCGGGCAGCCGCAGAATGGTGACCGGACCGCCCTCCGCGGCATGCCCGCCGGAGAGGAACGGCAGGATCTGGACGGTGACCTGCGGAAGCCGGCAGACCTCGATGAGATGCCTGAGCTGGCCGCGCATCACCTCCGGCCCGCCCACCGGGCGCCGCAGCGCCGCCTCGTCGATCACGGCCCAGAGCTGGGCCGCGCCCGGCTGCCGGTGCAGGACCCGTTGCCGGGTCATCCGCAACGCCACCCGGCGGTCGACCTCCCGCGCGTCGGCGTCGGTGTGGGCGAGCAGGACGGCGGCACGCGCGTAGCCGGGGGTCTGGAGCAGTTCGGGAACGCGCTGGATCTGGAAGCAGCGGATGACGCTCGCCGCCTGCTCGGCACCGAGGTAGGACTGCGTCCAGGAGGGCACCACGTCGCTGTAGTACTGCCACCAGGCGTGGGTGTTGGCCTGTTCGGCCAGCGCCAGCAGCGTGGCGCGTTCGGCCTCGTCCGTGACGCCGTAGTACGTGAGCAGGTCGGCGACGTCCCGCAGTTTGAACCCGTGGCGGCCGGCCTCCATGCGGCTGATCTTGGAGGGGGAGGCGCGGATGACGTCACCCGCCTCCGCCCTGCCGATGGCTCGCGCGTCGCGCAGCCTGCGCAGCCGGGCGCCCAGCGCCAGCCGAGGGACCATGGGCCCGGCGGATCTCCCGTCCAGGACTCCGCTGAAGGGCGATGTCGGAGCGGCCTCTTCGGTGCCCATGGGTATGTCTCCTTGCGGTGGTACGCAACGCCGCACGCGCGTGGGGGCGCCGCGGCTCGTTCATCGTAGAGGCCCTGCCCTGACCCCATCCTGCTTATGCCAAAGGAGAGTTCGGGCGCGGTGTGGGACCGCCGAAGGGCAGGTGAAGAGTCCGGGAGGCGATCAGCCAGGCGCCGTCGGCCCGGCGAAAGGCGTCCTCGTAGTGCCCGACCTGGACCGGCGGCCCGGCCGGGATGACGCCGCCGTCGTAGCCGTCGACGCGGTACGTCGTGAAGTACGAGATCGCCCTGGCGGCGTCCGGGGACTCCAGCGTGACCAGGACGTTGGACATCATGCGGCGGGAGAGCCGGTCGGCGGGGCGGGAGCCGAAGTACGTGCGCAGGGCGTCGCGGCCCTTGACCAGCCGCCCGTCCTGCGGCCACTGCCAGACACCGTCCTCGGTGAACAGCTCGGCGACGGAGGAGGGGTCGCCCAGGTCGAGCCGGTGGACGAAGTCGAGGATCAGACGCTCGCAGGCGCGTTCGGCGAGGAGGTGCTCCATGGGGTCCATGGGCTTGGTTCTAGCACCCGGCCTGGGCAGCCGTGTACGTCACCCGGACGGCCACGTAGGCACCTAGACGGCCACGTACCTCACCGGCTCGCTCCCCGGCACCGCCTCCGCCCGGCCCAGTTTGACCAGGCGGCGCAGATGGGCCTCGGCCTCCGAGACCGCGATGTTCCGGGAGCCGTACGGGATCTGCTCCCAGGGGCGGTTCCACTCCATGCGTTCGGCGAGCTGCCAGGGCGTGAGGGGCTCGGCGAGAAGGGCTCGCAGGGAGGTGAGGCGGGCCTCGTGGTGGTCGAGCAGTTCGTGTACGCGGGCGGCGGCGTCCGGGAAGGGGTGCTGGTGGGCCGGGAGCACCTCGGCGGGGGCGAGGCGGCCCACGCGTTCGAGGCTGTCGAGGTAGTCGCCGAGGGGATCGGTGACCGTGGCGTCGTCGGGGTCCTCGTAGAGGCCGATGTGCGGAGTGATCCCGGGCAGCAGGTGGTCTCCGGAGAACAGGCGGCCGTGTCCCGGGAGCCGGGCGGGGTGGGTCTCCTCCAGATGGAGGCAGACGTGGCCGGGCGTGTGCCCCGGGGTCCAGATCGCGCGCAGGCGGCGGCCGGCGAGGTCCAGGAGTTCGCCCGGGACGATGTCGCGGTCGGGCAGGGCGGGGGAGAGGCCGGGCAGGGCGCGGGGCCGGGGTGTGCGCAGCGGGGCGATGTGCTCCTCGGGCGCGCCGGCGGCGGTGAGCTTGGCCGTCATGTACGAGAACCAGCGCTCGGGCCGGGCTTCCCGGGTCCGTCGTACGACCGCGGTGTCCGCCGCGTGCATCGCGATCCAGGCGCCCGACGCCTCGCGGACCCGGCCGGACAGGCCGTGGTGGTCCGGGTGGTGGTGGGTGATGACCACGCCGTGGATCTCGGCCACCGAGGTGCCGCACGCCGTGAGGCCGTTCGCGAGGGTGTCCCAGGACTCCGGGTCGTCCCAGCCGGTGTCGATGAGCACCGGCCCCCGGTCGGTGTCGACGACGTACACGAGCGTGTGGCCGAGAGGGTTGTCCGGGATGGGGACCCGGAGGGACCGGACGCCTCCGCCGTGATCCGTCGCCTGTGGCATGACCTGTGTCATGGGCTCCCCTGTCGCCGCGTCCCCGTCACTATAACTAGAACCGGTTCCATTGGGAGTTCCCGGTGATGTGCGGTCCGTGGACTCCTGCGGGCGGGGCTGGTATCTGTGGGCTTATCTGATGAACCGTCAGAGAACGCTCCCGGGGAGGCAGTCGGCCATGACCGAACTCGTGGAACACGGACAGCTTTTCATCGGCGGGGAGTTGACCGACCCCCTGGGCGAGGACGTCATCGAGGTGATCTCGCCGCACACGGAAGAGGTCATCGGACGCGTCCCGCACGCCTCGACCGCGGATGTGGACCGGGCCGTGGGGGTGGCGCGGCGGGCGTTCGACGCGGGGCCCTGGCCGCGCATGAGCCTCGACGAGCGGATCGAGGTCGTGAGCCGGATCAAGGACGGGATCGTCGCCCGGCACGAGGAGATCGCCCGCGTGATCTCCGGCCAGAACGGCTCGCCGTACTCCTGGAGCGTCCTCGCCCAGGCCTTCGGCGCGGTGATGGTCTGGGACTCGGCGATCACCGTCGCGCGGAACTTCACCTACGAGGAGCGCCGGGACGGTGTGCTCGGCCGCATCCTCGTACGGCGTGAGCCCGTCGGGGTCGTCGCGGCCGTCGTGCCCTGGAACGTCCCGCAGTTCGTCGCCGCCGCCAAGCTCGCCCCCGCGCTGCTCACCGGCTGCACGGTCGTCCTCAAGCCCTCGCCCGAGTCGCCGCTGGACGCGTATCTGCTCGGCGAGATCGCCCGCGAGGCCGGGCTGCCCGAGGGCGTGCTGTCGATCCTGCCCGCCGACCGGGAGGTGAGCGAGTACCTGGTCGGGCACCCCGGCATCGACAAGGTGTCCTTCACCGGGTCGGTCGCGGCCGGGAAGCGTGTGATGGAGGTGGCGGCCCGCAATCTCACCCGCGTGACGCTCGAACTGGGCGGCAAGTCGGCCGCCGTCGTCCTGCCCGACGCGGACGTCGAGACGGCCGTCGCGGGCATCGCCCCCGCGGCCTGGATGAACAACGGCCAGGCCTGCGTCGCCCAGACCCGCATCCTGCTCCCGCGCGCCCGCTACGACGAGTTCGCCGACGCCCTCGCCGCGGCGGCCGGTGCGCTCGTGGTCGGCGACCCGCTGGACCCCGCCACCCAGGTGGGCCCGCTCGTGGCCAGGCGGCAGCAGCAGCGCAACCTCGACTACATCCGCATCGGGCAGGAGGAGGGCGCGAAGATCCTCACGGGCGGCGGCCGCCCGGCCGGCCTGGACCGCGGCTGGTACGTCGAACCGACCCTCTTCGGCGACGTCGACAACTCCATGCGCATCGCCCGCGAGGAGATCTTCGGCCCGGTCATCTGCCTGCTGCCCTACGACGACGAGTCCGACGCCGTGAAGATCGCCAACGACTCCGACTACGGGCTGAGCGGCAGCGTCTGGACCGCGGACGTCGAGCACGGCATCGACATCGCCCGGCAGGTCCGCACGGGCACGTACTCGGTCAACACCTTCAGCCTGGACATGCTGGGCCCCTTCGGCGGCTACAAGAACTCGGGCCTGGGGCGGGAGTTCGGGCCCGAGGGGTACGGGGAGTACCTGGAGCACAAGATGATCCATCTCCCGGCGGAAGCGTAGAGATGGGCGACCGCTGGCACGTCGAGGTCGACCGCTCCCTGTGCATCGGCAGTGCCCAGTGCGTTCACCACGCCCCGGACGGCTTCCGCCTGGACCCGGCCCGCCAGTCCCATCCGCTCGCCCCGGACACGGACGCGAACGAGCGGGTCCTGGAGGCGGCGGAGAGCTGCCCGGTGGAGGCGATCGTGATCACGCTGGGGGGTGGCGGCGAGCCGGTGTTCCCGCCGGAGGACTAGCCCGTGCCCGGCCCAGGGGGCGTCGGCCGGTGCGGGTGTCAGGCGCCGGGGGCCCGGTACTGCACCTTCTGCCGGACCGCCTCGTCGACCTCGTCGGCCGACAGGAGTACGACCGTGCTCGTGCGCACGCCGCCGGCGGCCGACACGACCATGCTCATGGCGGCGGCGGAGGTGTTGCCGGGCAGCTCCGCCGTGAGATAGACGTCGTCGTCGCCGAACGCCCAGTACATGGTCTCCACCCGGCCCCCGAGGCCCTCGACCATGCGTCCTACGACCTCGCTCCGCGCGGTGCCGCCCTCGCTGAGCAGACCCTTCAGTCCTTCCGGGGTCAGCTTGACCTTGAAGAGGTACTTCGACATGAGCACACCTCCACGTTCCGGTATGTCCCAGCAGTCGCTCTTACCCTCTTATGATCCATCAGTCGGAAGAACTCCGAAAAATATCGCCTAGGGGGGTTTCTTCTGCGGGCAGAAGTTCTAGCCTGGAATTGGCCTACGAGGCGAGTGAGGGAGTCCGACCGGAGTAGCCGACGGTGGCAGGACGCCAGAGGTTTTGGGTTTCCGCCGGTGCCGACTGCGACGGTAGGGCTGAGAGGCCGGAAGGACGCAAGGCCGAGAGGCCGAGCGACCGGAGGGCGACCCCCAGCACCTGATCCGGACCATGCCGGCGAAGGGAACCCGTCTCGTAGGTTCTACTTCTGCCCTTCCGGCTTCTGTGCTTCCGGCTTCTGTGCTTCCGGCTTCTGTGCTTCCGGTTTCGTCAGGGCGATCAGCCGGCACACCGTCTCGATGTCGATCCGCACCTGGGCGATCGAGGCGCGGCCCGACAGCCAGGTGATCAGCGCCGAGTGCCAGGTGTGCTCGATGACCCGGACCGCCGAGAGCTGCTCCGGCGTCGGGTCCTCCAGTCCCATCGCGTCCAGGATGATCGCCGTCGTCTGCCGTGAGACCTGGTCGACCTCCGGGCTCACGCTCCGGTCGGCGAAGGTGAGGGCCCGGACCATCGCGTCGGCCAGATGCGGCTCGCGCTGCAGGGCGCGGAAGGCCCGCATCAGCGTCTCCGCGACCCGCTCGGCCTCCGACTCGCCCTGCGGGGGCTTCTTCCGCAGCGTGCCGTGCATGTGCTCCAACTGGTCCTGCATCGTGGCGACCAGCAGGTGGATCTTGGAGGGGAAGTAGCGGTAGAGGGTGCCGAGCGCCACCTGTGAGGACTCCGCGACCTCGCGCATCTGCACGGCGTCGAAACCGCCCCGGCTGGCCAGTTGCGCGCTCGCGTGCAGGATGCGGCGACGGCGGGCCTCCTGTCGCTCCGTGAGGGGAGGGGAGGCGGGGGCTGCGGCTCTGGCTTCCACCTTGGCCACTGTGTTCACCTTGGCTTCCGCGGGGCTCGGGTCCCGTTCCGTGACGGTCCGTGAGGGCAAGTGATCAGACAGCATGGCACGGCACCGGCCGTGGCGTGAATCACCTGATCCACTGGTCACAGCGCCCCTACCTGCCGGTAGATTCAGAGCCTCCGAACGATCAAGTCTGAAACTTGTTCTAGATTAGCGTCCCGGCGTAATCTCGCGGGACAGTGCAGGGAGAAGGGGGCCAGAGTGACCGCTGAGGCCAGGGAGGCCGGGCCCGCGGAGGACCCCGCCGCCGACGGCTCGCGACCGCTCCACATCGCGCTCCTCACCTATAAAGGGAACCCGTTCTGCGGCGGCCAGGGTGTCTACGTCCGGCACCTCTCGCGCGAACTGTCCCGCCTCGGCCACCGCGTCGAGGTCATCGGTGCCCAGCCCTACCCCGTCCTCGACGAGGGCTACGACGGCCAGAGCCTCACCGAGCTGCCCAGCCTCGACCTCTACCGCCAGCCGGATCCTTTCCGCACCCCGGGGCGCGACGAGTACCGCGACTGGATCGACGCGCTCGAAGTGGCGACCATGTGGACCGGCGGCTTCCCCGAGCCCCTGACCTTCTCGCTGCGCGCCCGCCGCCATCTGCTGGCCCGCCGCGGCGAGTTCGACATCGTCCACGACAACCAGACGCTCGGGTACGGGCTGCTGGGAGACGTGGGCGCGCCCCTGGTGACCACGATCCACCACCCCATCACCGTCGACCGGCAGTTGGAGCTCGACGCCGCGGACGGCTGGAAGCGGCGCTTGTCGGTGCGCCGCTGGTACGCCTTCACCCGCATGCAGAAGCGCGTCGCCCGCAGGCTCCCCTCCGTGCTCACCGTCTCCGGCACGTCCCGCCAGGAGATCGTCGACCACCTCGGTGTACGCCAGGACCGGATCCACGTGGTCCATATCGGCGCCGACACGGACCTGTTCTCGCCGGATCCCTCGGTGCCGGTCGTGCCGGGCCGGATCGTGACGACGTCCAGCGCGGACGTGCCGCTGAAGGGCCTGGTCCATCTGGTCGAGGCGCTCGCCAAGGTGCGCACGGAGCAGCCCGGCGCGCACCTCGTCGTCGTCGGCAAGCGGCCCACGGAGGGGCCCGTCGCCCAGGCGATGGAGCGGTACGACCTCGCCGGCGCCGTCGACTTCGTCAAGGGCATCTCCGACGCGGAACTCGTCGACCTGGTGCGCTCGGCGCAGGTCGCGTGCGTGCCGTCGCTTTACGAGGGCTTCTCGCTGCCGGCCGCGGAGGCCATGGCGACGGGCACGCCCCTGCTCGCCACGACCGGCGGCGCCATACCCGAGGTCGCGGGGCGGGACGGGGAGACCTGCCTGGCGGTGCCCCCGGGGGACGCGGGCGCGCTGGCCGCCGGCCTGAACCGGCTGCTGGGCGACGCCGAACTGCGGGCACGGCTCGGCGCGGCCGGGCGCGAACGGGTGCTGCGGCACTTCACCTGGGCCAGGGCCGCGGAAGGAACGGTGGCCCGGTACCGCGAGGCGATCGACCGGGCCGGTCGCGAGACAGGACGCTCCGGGCCGGGGGCTTCCGGTGGTTTCACGGCGAGTGGTGCGCGGCCCAGCCCGGGAGTTTCCGCCGGTTCCGTGGCGAGCGGTGAGCGGTCGGCGCCCCTGGCTTCCGCCCGCTCCGCGGTCGCGGCCGGAGTGGGGCCGACCGGTTCGGCGGGTGCCGGCCCTGCCGCTTCGGCGACTGCCGGTTCCCCGGCCACGTCCGGGGCCGACGCGGCATCGGCCGGTGCCGCGTCCGCCGCCCCGGCCGGTGCCGGCTCCGCGGCTCCCACGGGTGCCGGCTCCGCGGCCCCCACAGATGTAGTAG
>NZ_JBHUQX010000226.1:0-15240 GCF_042674225.1 Streptomyces sp. NPDC056948 | reverse complement strand
CAGGGGCCCCCTGGGCACGGGGCACTTGTCGGGTGAGAGACAATGGAAGCTCTGTCAGGGCGGGTTGTATGAGGGGACGCATGTCGGAGGCGGAGCGGGCGGGCACATCTCGTCAGGACACTCGTCAGGACAACAGGGAGCGTCTCCTGGCCGGGCGTTACCGGCTGGGCGAGGTGCTCGGCCGCGGCGGCATGGGCACGGTGTGGCGCGCCCAGGACGAGACGCTGGGGCGGACGGTCGCCGTCAAGGAGCTGCGGTTCCCGACGAACATCGACCAGGAGGAGAAGCGGCGGCTGATCACGCGGACGCTGCGCGAGGCCAAGGCGATCGCGCGGATCCGCAACAACAGCGCCGTGACCGTGTTCGACGTGGTCCAGGAGGACGACCGGCCCTGGATCGTGATGGAGCTCGTCGAGGGCAAGTCGCTCGCCGAGGTCATCCGGGAGGACGGCCTCCTCGAGCCGAAGCGGGCCGCGGAGGTCGGGCTCGCCGTCCTCGACGTGCTGCGGTCCGCGCACCGAGAGGGCATCCTGCACCGCGACGTGAAGCCGTCCAACGTGCTGATCTCCGAGGACGGCCGGGTCGTGCTCACCGACTTCGGTATCGCCCAGGTCGAGGGCGACCCGTCCATCACCTCGACCGGCATGCTCGTCGGCGCGCCCTCCTACATCTCCCCGGAGCGGGCACGCGGGCACAAGCCGGGCCCGGCCGCCGACCTGTGGTCGCTCGGCGGGCTGCTGTACGCGTCGGTGGAGGGAGCGCCGCCGTACGACAAGGGGTCGGCCATAGCGACTCTCACCGCGGTGATGACCGAGCCGCTGGAGGAGCCGAAGAACGCGGGCCCGCTGACGGACGTCATCCACGGGCTGCTCACCAAGGACCCGGCCAAGCGGCTCGACGACGCGGGCGCCCGGGCGATGCTGAACTCCGTCATCCACACGCCGGAGAAGGCCGAGCCGGAGCCGATGGACGCGACGAAGGTCGTGCCGCTGCCGGCGCAGCCGGACAAGGCGTCGCGCAAGGGCGGCTCGGCGGGTGCGGGGAGCAAGCGGGGCGAGGAGGCCGGGGAGCGGCTGCGCGGGGCGCTGCGCTCCGTGCGCAAGGCCGCGGCCGGACCGGCCGCGGCGGCGGCAGCGACCCGCACCAAGTCCGAGGACGCCAAGGCCGCTTCCGGACCGAAGGACGAGGCGGCCGCCGGGGGCGCGACCGCGGCCGCGTCGCAGCCGGGTCCCAAGCAGGCCTCGGGGGCGGCGGCTTCGGCGGCGGCTTCGGCGGCGACTTCCGGATCCGGCGAGCGGGGCGCGCAGGACGCGAAGGCGACCTCCGAGGGACGGAGTTCGGGCTGGCCCGTCATGCCGCCGCCGGACCTGCCGCCGCGGCAGGTGCCCCGGGCGCCGCTCACCGACGTGGTGTCGCGGCGGACCCTGATGATCATCGCCGTGGTCGTGGTGCTCGCCGTGATCGGCACGGTGCTCACCATCGCGTTCAGCGGGGACGACGAGGGCTCGAAGGGAGCCTCGGGCGAGAACGGCGGCAAGACCGTCGCCACCGCGTCGGGCAGTGCCGACACCAAGGGTGACGAGAAGGGCGGCACGGGCACCGACAACACCGCGACGGAGCCCGCGCCGTCGGGGCCCGCCTCGAAGACCGAACCGAGCGGCGGGGCGAGCGGATCGGCCGGCGACGGGGAGGGCGGGTCCGCCGGAAAGGGCACCGCGGCGGAGTCGACTCACCAGGGGAACCAGGGGTACTCGATCGGCCTGCCGAAGGGGTGGAAGTTCCAGTCCACGGGCTCCGCCGGCGACCGGTTCACCGGGCCCGACGGGCAGAAGCTGCTCATCGCCTGGACGTCCACGCCCAAGGGCGACCCGGTGGCGGACTGGAAGAGCCAGGAGCGCTACATGCAGCGCGCGCAGTACAAGAAGATCCGAATAGAGAAGGTGGACTACCGCGGCTGGAACACGGCCGACTGGGAGTTCACCTACAGGGAGAGCGGCACCAAGTACCGGACGATCGACCGCGGGTTCGTCGTCGACGACTCCCAGGGCTACGCGCTGATGTACACGGCGAAGGCGGCCGGCTGGGACGGTGAGTCGCGCAAGGACACGTGGGCGACGCTGACCAAGACCTTCGAACCCAAGTCCTGAGCATGAGCGTCCCCGGCTTTGGGGAGGCAGATCTGGCATCCCCACATTGCGGGTTGCCTGCGGCACGTATCGTAAATATTTGCGGTCCGTGCGCAGCCGGAACGGACCGTGGGGCGAACGGATGTGACCGACCGGGCTGACGGGGGAGGCAACGTGGACGACTATGCGGGCCGGGTACTCGCCGACCGCTACCGCCTGCCGCTGCCGCCGTCCGACGAGTACGAACTCACCGAGACCCGGGCCTTCGACACCTACAGCGGACAGGAAGTCCTGGTCAGGCAGGTGCCGTTGCCGGAGGTGGTCGAGGCCGAGGTCCTCGACGCGGAGGGCCTGCCCGACGGCTTCACCGCGCGTGACGGTGGTGCGCGGCGGCCCGGCGCGCGTCCGGGCCCCCGGCGGCCCACGGACCCGGTGGTACGGCGCGCCGTCGACGCCGCCCAGGCCGCCGCGGCCATTCCCGACCATCCGCGGCTCGACCAGGTCTTCGACGTGTTCGCCGAGGGCGGTTCGCTGTGGATCGTCAGCGAGCTGGTGGCCGCGCGCCCGCTGGCGGCGCTGCTCGCCGAGAAGCCGCTGACGCCGTATCGGGCGGCCGAGGTCGCCTCCGACGTCCTCATGGCGCTGCGGGTGCTGCACGCCCACGGCTGGGTGCACCGGAACGTCACCGCGCGGACGGTGCTCGTCTGCGACGACGGCCGGGTGATGCTGACCGGTCTCGCGGTGGGCGCGGCGGAAGAGGCGTTGTGCGGGTACGACCCGGTTCCGGCCGCCGAGGAACTTGAGCAGGGGCCGGCCCACGAGGGCGGCGGCGGGCCGGTCAACGGCGGCGGAGGCCCGGGTGGCGGCGCCCCGGCCGGCCTCCGTGGCGCGGCCGATCCCGAGGCCGCGCGGCGAGCCGCCATAGAGGCACGGGAGGCCAGGGGACTGCCCGCGGCCGGGGGTGACACGGCGGGCGGAGGCCAGACCGTGCCGGCCCCCAGGAGTGTGGACGACAGCGGCGACCCACGGGCCGCGCGAGCCGGGGCGATCGCGGCCTACCGGGCGGGTGCCCGGGCCGCCGCACGGGTCCAGGAGGCGCAGGAGGGCGGGCGGGCCGCACTGCCCGGTGCCCGGTCCGCCCCGGACAGCGGGCCCGCGCCCCACAGCAACGGCTCGACGCAGCCGACGTACATCCCCGGGCAGGGCACGGCACCCGGTGCGGGCCCGCCGGGGCGGATAGCCGACCCCTACGGCGTGAGCGGCGCACCCAGGACGACCGCGTGGCACGGCGCCACGCCCCGGGGCGGAACCGGCGGCGCGCCCCTGCCGCAGGGGCAGGAGCAGGCGGCTCTCCCGGCGGCCCCGGACCCCACCGCCCAGGGCTCGCCCGCCCGGTGGGACGAACTGGTCGCCGACACCCCCGCACCCCGGCGCGGACCGGCCACGGCCCTGGCCGCCGAGCGGGCGCGGCAGGCGCGGATGGCCGTGGTGGGTCCCGTGACGGAGCGCTGGGCGCCCGAGCAGGCCGGACCCGTGCACGAGAACTGGCAGTTGGCCGCCCCGATCGGTCCCGCGACCGACCTGTGGGCGCTCGGCGCGCTGCTCTTCAGGGCCGTACAGGGGCATGCGCCCTACCCGGAGGAGTCGACGGCCGAGCTGGTGCAGCTGGTGTGCGCCGAACCGCCCGCGTACGCCGAGGAGTGCGGGCCGCTCCGGCCGGTCGTGGAGTCGCTGCTGCGTCAGGACCCCACCGAGCGCCTCGACTTCGAGGAACTGCGCGGCTGGTTGCGCTCGCTCGTACGTTCGGCACCCGAGCCGGAGGCCGGGGTGCACGTCGTCGCGGCGCCGCCCGCCGACGCGAGCCGGCTGCCCGTCGTACGCCGCCGGGGCGAGCTCGTACGCAGGCGCAAGGCCGGGCTGCCCGCGCACCACGGGCGGCACAAACGGGCCAAGCGCGAGTCCCGGTCGCCGAACCGCCTCGGCCGCACCCTGCTCCTGCTGGTCCTGCTCGTGATGGCCGCCGCGATCGCCTACGCCATGCTCTTCATGCCCAAGTCGAAGACCGACGGCGCAGAAGGCACGGACGGCACGGACCGCACCGGTTCCGCCGGTGAGGTCAGCCAGGCGCCCGAGCCGGACGCCAGCAGCGAGCCCCGGCCCGACCAGACGTCGCCCGAGCCGGAGAAGAGCCCGTCGACGTCGGCCGGTTCCGCCGAGACACAGACCGCGGGCCCCGATGTCGCCGACGGCTTCACCCTGCGCAAGGACCCGGCAGGGTTCCAGGTCGCCGTCGCCAAGGGCTGGAGTCACACCCCGCGCAACGGCAGCGGCCAGGTCGTCTACGCGAAGGGCGACTTCGAGCTCATCGTCGTACCGGGCCGGGACAGCACCGCGGAGTTCGGCAGTGATCCGATGGCCTACCAGCGGGAGAGGGAGCGCGAGTTGCAGCCGTACCGCGACTCGAGCTGGGCCACCTCCACCGGGCTGAAGACGATCGAGGTGGGCGGGCGGACCATGGCCGAGGGGCAGTTCACCTGGACCGGCGGCGGGGACGAGCTGTATGTGCGCAACCTCGCGATGCTGGTCGGCGGCCGGTACCACGTGGTCCAGGTGCGGGGGCCGGAGGCCGAGCGGGACGAGGTGACGCGGTTGTACGAGCAGGCGGCGGCGACCTACAAGGCGACGGGCTGAGCGCCCGGCGCGCCGCCTGTACGCGGTAGTTCAACCTCTGGTTGCCTCGCGTCCCGACAGGCGACAACCGTCACAGTGCGGTCACCGTGGTACCCCGCTTGTTCCCAGGGGAGGGGCGGGTCCTTACGCTGACCCTGTCAAGACCATTGCGGGGCAACGTGAATCAGATGCAGGGCCAGCTCGTCGCGGGCCGCTACCGGCTCGCCGACTCCATCGGCAGCGGCGGCATGGGCCGGGTGTGGCGCGCCCATGACGAGGTGCTGCACCGGTCCGTCGCCATCAAGGAGTTGACGGCAGCCCTCTACGTCTCCGAGAGCGAGCAGGCGGTCCTCCTGGCGCGCACCCGGGCCGAGGCGCGGGCCGCCGCGCGGATCAACCACTCGGCGGTCGTCACGGTGCACGACGTGCTGGAGCACGACGGCCGCCCGTGGATCGTGATGGAGCTGGTCGAGGGCCGCTCGCTGGCCGACGCGGTCAAGGAGGAGGGGCGCGTCGAGCCGCGCGAGGCGGCACGCGTCGGCCTCTGGGTGCTGCGGGCCCTGCGCGCCGCGCACACCGCCGGTGTCCTGCACCGCGACGTCAAGCCGGGCAACGTCCTCCTCGGCCGTGACGGACGCGTCCTGCTCACCGACTTCGGCATCGCCCAGATCGAGGGCGACACGACCATCACACGGACCGGAGAGGTCGTCGGCTCGGTCGACTACCTGGCGCCCGAGCGGGTGCGCGGCCACGACCCGGGCCCGTCCTCCGACCTGTGGGCGCTCGCCGCGACGCTCTACACGGCGGTGGAAGGCCGGTCGCCGTTCCGCCGCACCACACCGCTGACCACCATGCAGGCTGTGGTCGAGGAAGAGGCCGGCCAGCTTCAGCACGCCGGTCCGCTCGGGCCCGTCATCACCGCCCTGCTGCGCAAGGATCCGGCCACCCGGCCCGACGCCTCCGAGGCCGAGCGGATGCTCGCCGAGGCGGCGGAGGGGCGACGGCCGAACGGGGCACAGGCATACGTCCCGACGCAGTACGGGGGGACGCCGTACCGGGACGTCCACAGCGGCATGGGCACGGCGGGCACGGGCACGACCGGCCCGGGGATGTCCGGCACCGGCTCCGGGTCGCACACCCGGACGCCGCTTCCGCCCCTGGCCGGGACCACGGCCAACGGTGCCCCGGCTCCCGGGACGCCGGCGTCCGGGACCCCCGTCGCCGGCCATCCGACGACCGGTCCCACCACGTTCGGTCCGACGGCGACGGGTCAGCAGGGGTCCGGGCCGCAGCAGACCGGTTCGGGCCGGCGCCGCCGGCTGCGTACGCTCGCCCTCGTCGTCGCGCTCGCGGCCATCATCGGCGGGACCACCGCCGTGGTGCTGCAGCAGTGGAACGAGGGCCGGCAGACGCCGGGCGGCGCCTCCGCCTCGGCGGGTCCCACGAGCACGCAGCAGCCCGGGGGAGTTCCCGACAGCTGGGTCCGCCACGACGACCCCGCGGGTTTCAGCCTCTCCCTGCCCAAGGGGTGGAAGCGCAAGCCCTTCGGTCCGCAGGGCGAGCTCAAGCAGATCGACTACACGCCGGACGGCGGACGGCACTTCGTGCGCATCGCCGTCGACACCTCCCCGGACTTCGCCGACCCGTACGCGCACCAGCTCGACCTGGAGCAGCAGATCAAGGATCTGGTCGCCTACAAGCGGATCACGCTGGAGCGCAACGTCTACCGTGACCGGGGCGGCGCCCTGTGGGAGTACACCTGGACCGCGCGGCCGAAGGACACCCCGTTCCCCGGCCCGCGCCGCGCCATCGAGGAGACGTACGTCGCCCGCGACGGCACCGAGTACGCGCTCTACATGTCGTCGCCCGCGCAGGACTGGGCGAAGGCGCGCAAGCAGTTCACCTCGCTGCTCCAGGGCTGGCAGGAGAAGACCTCCTGACGCAGGGGCCTCCTGGCACAGCGCCCTTCTGACGCGGGACGTCTGTTTCGGCCACCCACGAGCGCCGCCCCGGAGCCGATCCGTCCGGTGGGGCATGATTGCCGCATGGGGACCGAGGGGCACAACACGCGTGTCATCGCGGGCCGCTACCGGTTCGAGGAGAGACTCGGGCGCGGTGGCATGGGCGTGGTGTGGCGGGCGACCGACCAGCTTCTCGGCCGGGGCGTGGCCGTCAAGGAGCTCCCCTACGACGAGACGCTCTCCGCGGCGGAGGCGCGCCGGCAGCGGGACCGTACGCTGCGCGAGGCCCGGGCGGTCGCCCAGCTCAGCCATCCGCACATCATCGTGGTCCATGACGTCGTGGAGGACGACGAACGCCCGTACATCGTCATGGAGCTGATCGAGGGCGGCTCGCTCGCCGACCGGATCTCCGCCCGGGGCCCGGTCGACGCCGCCGAGGCCGCTCGCATCGGCATCGACCTGCTCGGCGCGCTGCGCGCGGCGCACGCCGCCGGGGTCCTGCACCGCGACCTCAAGCCCGCGAACGTCCTGCTGGAGGCCGGAACCGACCGGGTCGTCCTCACCGACTTCGGCATCGCCCAGGTCGCGGGCGCCCCCACCCTCACCGAGAACAACTCCTTCGTCGGCTCGCCCGAGTACACCGCGCCCGAGCGGATGTCGGGAGCCAGGACCGGGCCCGAGTCCGACCTGTGGTCGCTGGGCGCGCTGCTGTGCACGGCCCTCAGCGGCGAGTCGCCGTTCCGCCGCGACTCGTTGGGCGGCATCCTGCACGCGGTCGTCGCCGCCGAGATCCGGCCACCCGCGCAGGCCGCGCCGCTCCTGCCCGTCGTACAGGGCCTGCTCGAACGCGATCCGGACCGGCGCCTGGACGCGGACCGGGCGGAGCGGATGCTGCGGGCCTTTCGCGACACGGGCCGGACGCCGGAGGCGCCGCCGCCCGGGTACGTGCCGACGGTACGGGACACACCGCGTGGCCGGCCGCTCGGAGCACCGCAGGACACCGCCGACCAGCGGCCGTTCATGCGGCCGTCGGGCATGCCCGCACCGGGCCGGCTCGCCGAGCAGCTCATGCGGCAGCCCACCCGGAGGGTGCTCGTGGCCGCGCTGCTGGTCGCCGCGATGGCGGGAGCGGGAGTGTCCGCGGCGGCGCTGCTCATGGACGAGAGCGGCGAGCCGGGAGGAGGCTCCACACCGACGAGTTCGGCTCCCGAGACGCCCACGACCCGGCCCTCGTCCCCGAGCGCCGGCGCACCCACGACCACCCCTGTCAGCTCTCCTACCGGCACAAACGGGAGATAAGCCCTCGGTCAGGGTCACGGCTCTGTGACCGGTTCGCGGCATGGGTGGATACGTAAGCGCTTGGCGCGATATGGATGACCTCATGAGCAGCAACGGGGGATCCCGATCCGGGGCCGATGAGCCAACAAGTTTCGTTCTGCAACCGCCCAAGCCGCCGGCGGCGGTACCGGGCAACCCGTACGCGACGCCCACCCAGGTCGTGCAGCCCCGCTCGGCGGCCGCGGCACCGGCGGCGACGGAAGCGGCCGAGGATCCCGGTGCCGGGCGCCTCATCGCGGGGCGTTACCGGCTGATCGCCAAGCTCGGGCACGGTGGCATGGGCACGGTGTGGCGGGCCAAGGACGAGACGGTGGACCGGGAGGTGGCCGTCAAGGAGCCACGCGTCCCGGATCATCTTCCCGAGCGCGAACGTGCCAATGCCTTCGAGCGCATGCGTCGTGAGGCGCGTGCCGCTGCCCGGCTCGACCATCCGGCCGTGGTCGACGTCCACGACGTGGCGGTCGTGGACGACCAGCCGTGGATCGTGATGGAGCTGGTGCGGGGCCGGTCGCTGGGCGACGCGCTCCAGGAGGGCACCCTGTCCGCGCGCGAGGCCGCCCGGATCGGCCTTGAGGTGCTCGGCGCGCTGGAGGCCGCGCACGCGGCGGGCATCCTGCACCGCGATGTGAAACCGGACAACGTGCTGCTCGGCCGGTACGACCGGGTCGTCCTCACGGACTTCGGCATCGCCCAGATCGAGGGCGAGACCAACCTGACCGACACCGGCGGCTTCGTCGGCTCGCCCGAGTACATCGCGCCGGAGCGCGTGCTGGGCCAGCGCCCGGGCCCGGCCAGCGACCTGTGGTCCCTGGGCGTGGTGCTGTACGCGGCGACGGAGGGCGTCTCGCCGTTCCGCCGCAGCAACACCCCCGCCACGCTGCAGTCCGTCCTCAACGCCACGCCCGCGCCGCCCGCCTCCGCCCCGGGCCCGCTCGCCGAAGTCATCACGGGCCTGCTGCACAAGGACCCGGCCCGCCGCCCGAACGCCGCACAGGTGCGTGCCCGGCTGGAGGCGGCCGCGAACCCGCCCGCCGCTCAGCCCACCCAGGTCGTGCGGGTCACCGGCCAGGGCACCGGCAGCCGGGGCATCCGGCTCGGCCGCAGGGCGTGGATCGGACTCGGCGCTGCGGTCGTGGCGGCGGCGGTGACGGCGTACCTGGTCATCGCGGACCCGTTCGCCGGGCCGCTGCCCGACGGCTGGCAGACCAAGCAGGAGAAGAGCCTCGCCGCGTCGCTGGCCGTCCCCGACGAGTACCGGCGGACCGTGCCCGACCGGGAGAGGGACCAGGGGCACTGGGTCACGTACACCGACTGGAGCGGCAGCATCTGGATCGGCCTGACCCTCGACAAGAAGGCGGAGGACACCGCCAGCAACATCGCGGGTTCCGCGGCCGCCGAGATGTACGACGACGACAGCGGGTTCAAGGAGAGCGGCAGCTACGACCTGGACATGCCGGAGAACCCGAAGACGAACCCCAAGGTGACCACGTACAGAGGCAAGAAGGCCGCCGAGAACACCGTCTCCTACGACACCGACGACAGCGAGAACCCCCGCCCCCGTGAGCTGCGGATGCTCTACTACAAGACTCCCGGCGGCGACATGTACAAGCTCACCGTCAGCTACCCGGGCAAGGGCGACTTCACCGACCGCGGACGTGAGGTGGCGAGCACGGCGATCGCGAACCTGGACATCGACGGGACCTGAAATCCGCGCCTCCAACACCCCCGGAAAGGCCCCGCGTCGACAACCGCCCGCCCCGCACGGTACTGATGGGGCATGAGCAACGACGGGGGCGGGACGGGCGCTCAGGGCCGGCTGATCGGTGGACGCTACCGGCTGATCGAGCGCATCGGCTCCGGCGGGACGGGCATCGTCTGGCGGGCCCGCGACGAGCTCGTGCAGCGTGAAGTCGCCGTCAGGCAGCCCCGGTTGCCGGGCAGCCCGGAGGACGAGAGCCACCGGCGGGCGGCCCACCGGCTCCACCGTGAGGCCCGGGCCGCCGCTCGCGTCGACCATCCCGCCGCCGTCACCATCCACGACGTGGTCGTCGAGGCGGAGCGGCCCGAGGCGCGATCGGGCCCCATCGGCCCCGACGAGCTCGACGCGGCCGAAACCCTCGACGGACTCCCCTGGATCGTCATGGAGTTGGTGACGGGCGAGTCCCTGCACGAGAAACTGCGACGCGGCCCGGTCGAGGCGCGCGAGGCCGCCCGGATCGGCCTCCACGCCCTCGGTGCCCTGCGCGCCGCGCACTCCGTGGGCATCGTGCACCGGGACGTCAAGCCCGCCAACGTGCTGCTCGGCGCCGACCGGCGGGTCGTCCTCACCGACTTCGGCATCGACCATGCGGGGGGCGGGGAATCCCTCAGGGCCGGCGGGGAGTTCGTCGCCCCCGAGCGGCTGTCCGGCCGTACCGCCGGGCCCGCATCCGACCTGTGGTCCCTGGGCGTCCTGCTGTACGCCGCCGTGGAGGGCTCGTCGCCCTTCCGCCGGGCCACGCCGGAGGCCACACTCGCCGCGGTCCGCGCCGCCGAGCCGACCGAACCGCGGCAGGCCGGGCCGCTCGGGCCGCTGATCAGCCGCTTGCTGCTGCCGGACCCCGAAGAGCGGCCGGCCGCCGAGGAGGTCGCGAAGGAGCTGGAGGCGGTGGCGGGACCACTGCCCCTCGCGCCCGTCGCGGAGACACCCGCCGGGGACGTCGCGGAGATGCCCGCCGGGGACGTCGCCGAGATACCCGCCGGGGACCAGGAGGCCGCAGACCTACCGGAGCCGGCGGACGACCCCGGCCCCGGCCCGGGAACGCACCCGGACGCGACCACCGCACCACCGGAGTCGCCGAAACGGCACAGCCTCCTCCGCCCCGCCCCCCTCGCCCTCCTCAGCGCACTGCTCGCCGGCGGCATAGGCGCCGCGACCCACCTCGACGGCAGCAGCACCGCGGAGAGCGCCGAGCAGACCGCCGACGCGACGGACACCTGGACCCCGCACCACGAACCGGACCTGGCGGCCGTACTCCATCTCCCGCGCCACTACCGCGAACTCGGCCGGACCGGCAGCGCGACCGACCAGCCCCGCACCGTGCTCTACGGCGACGAACGGGGCGGCACGGTCCAGGTCCGCCTCCTCCTGTGGGACCGGGCCCCGGACTCCCCGATGGACCAGGCCCGGAAGGCACCCGTCGTCCGGGGGGACACGCGCTGCACCCGCACCGGCGTCCAGGGCCACGAGGCCGCCCTCGCCGACACCGCCTACCACGCGGACGAGGGGCCCAGGCGGGTCATGCGTGTACTGATCCGCACCGGCGACGACCGCATGTACGAACTGCGCGTCGACATGCCCAGGGGCACGCCGGAGGAGGAGGAAGGCACCTCGGTGTTCCAGGGCGCCCGGGACCGGCTCGGGGTCGGCGCGGGATCGTAAAAGGCTGAATTACACCGACTGTCACCGCACAACGCCCTGATCAGGGTGTTTGTTGCCAGCAGCCACTGGCGTCGTGTGTGCAGTCGGTGAAGCCGTATTACCGACGGGTACCCAAAGCCTTCGCAGGGGCATACCCTGCGGCTCATGACGGACGCGCACGCCCCGGAGAAGACCGGCACGGCACAGACCGGCACGAACCCCCTCGCCCCCGCCCCGGAGGGCGCCCGCACCGCCGCCGACGTGGTCACCCCAGAGCTGGTCGCCCAGCTCACCAAGGGCGTGGTCGGCTCGGGTCGCACCGCCAACCACACGCCGTTCACCGGGGAGAAGCTGGCCGACCTCCCCGAGTCGACGCCCGAGGACGTGGCGAACGCCTTCGAACTGGCCCGCACCGCCCAGGCCGTGTGGGAACAGACGCCCGTACGGCAGCGCGCCGCCGTCCTGCTCCGCTTCCACGACCTGGTGCTGGAGCGCCAGGCCGAGGTGCTCGACCTGATCCAGTTGGAGACCGGCAAGGCCCGCCTGCACGCCCACGAGGAGGTCCAGGCCGTCGCGGTCGCCGCCCGGCACTACGGCCGCAAGGCCCCCGCCTACCTCCGGCCCAAGCGGCACGCCGGTGCCATGCCGACCCTCACCAAGGTCACCGAACTGCGCCACCCGCGCGGTGTGATCGGCCAGATCGCCCCCTGGAACTACCCCCTGGAGCTGTCGGTCGGCGACGCGATCCCCGCCTTCGTCGCGGGCAACGCGGTCGTCATGAAGCCGGACACGGAGACCTGCCTCACCGCCCTGTGGGCCCGTGACCTGCTCATCGAGGCCGGCCTGCCCGCCGACGTCTTCCAGGTCGTCCTCGGCGACGGCCCGGTCGTCGGCCCCGAGGTCGTCCGGCACGCCGACTACGTCTCCTTCACCGGCTCCACCCGCACCGGCCGCGAGGTCGCCCAGGGCGCCGCCGCCCGGCTGGTCGGCGTCTCCCTCGAACTCGGCGGCAAGAACGCCATGCTGGTGCTGGAGGACGCCGACATCGAGAAGGCGGCGGCCGGTGCCGTCCGCGCCTGCTTCTCCTCCGCCGGCCAGCTCTGCATCTCCATCGAGCGGTTGTACGTCCACGAGTCCATCGCGGACGCCTTCCTGGAGCGCTTCGCCGCCCGTACGAGGACGATGCGCCTCGGCAGGTCGCTGTCGTACGGCGCCGACATGGGCTCCCTGGTCGGCGAACGCCAGCTCGAGACCGTCACACGGCACGTGGAAGAGGCGGTGTCCAAGGGCGCGAAGGTCCTCGCCGGCGGGGCGGCCCGCCCGGACATCGGCCCGTACTTCTTCGAGCCCACGATCCTCGACGGGGTCGGGACGGAGATGTCCGTCTGCGCCGAGGAGACCTTCGGCCCGGTCGTCTCGATCTACCGCTTCAAGGACGAGGACGAGGTCATCGAGCGCGCCAACGCCACGGCGTACGGCCTGAACTCCTCGGTCTGGACGAAGAACGCCCGGCGCGGCCAGGAGGTCGCCGCCCGGCTGCGGACCGGCACGGTCAACATCAACGAGGGCTACGCCCCCGCGTACGGCAGCGTCCAGTCGCCCATGGGCGGCATGAAGGACTCCGGCCTGGGCCGCCGCCACGGCTCCGAGGGCATCCTCAAGTACACCGAGGCCCAGACGGTCGCCCACCAGAGGGTTCTCCCGATGGCCCCCTCCCTGGGCATGGACGACGAGAAGTACGCCCAGTTCATGAGTCGCAGTCTCCGCCTCATGAAGGCATTCCGGTTCCGGTAGCCGGCCTTTCTTTTCAGGGGCGCGGGACTGTATCGAATGTGCGGCTCCGCCGCCCGAGCGCGATCAACCACTGACGGCCCGCACGCGAAACTCAACGAGGAGAACACGTGCCTCAGGACGTTCATGACTACGACGTCATCGTCGTAGGCTCCGGCTTCGGCGGCTCCGTGACCGCCCTGCGCCTCACCGAAAAGGGCTACAAGGTCGGCGTCCTGGAAGCAGGCCGCCGCTTCACCCGGGAGTCCCTCCCGAGGAACTCCTGGGACCTCAAGAACTACCTCTGGGCCCCCAAGCTCGGCATGTACGGCATCCAGCGCATCCACCTGCTGGGCAACGTCATGGTCCTGGCGGGCGCGGGCGTCGGCGGCGGCTCCCTCAACTACGCCAACACCCTCTACGTCCCGCCGAAGCCGTTCTTCGAGGACCCGCAGTGGCGGGACATCACGGACTGGCAGGACGAGCTGAAGCCGTTCTACGACCAGGCCCGGCGCATGCTGGGCGTGCGGCTCAACCCGACCATGACTCCGTCCGACGTCCATCTGAAGGCCGCCGCGGAGCGCATGGGCTGCGGCGACTCCTTCCATCTCGCCCCGGTCGGCGTCTTCTTCGGCGACGGCGAGGACGCCGACGGCACGGCGAAGGCGAAGCCGGGCCAGGAGGTGCCCGACCCGTACTTCGGCGGCGCCGGCCCGGCCCGCAAGGCCTGCGCGGAGTGCGGCGAGTGCATGACCGGCTGCCGCCACGGCGCGAAGAACACCCTCAACGAGAACTATCTGCACCTGGCCGAGAAGGCCGGCGCCGTCGTCCACCCCCTGACGACGGTCGTCTCGGTCACCGACGACTCGCGCGGCGGGTACGCCGTCGCCACGCTCCCCACCGACGACCGCCGCAAGGCGAAGGGCCGCACCTACACGGCCCGCAAGGTCGTCATCGCCGCCGGCACCTACGGCACCCAGACCCTGCTGCACCGCATGAAGGCGGGCGGTCAACTGCCGTACATCTCCGACAAGCTGGGTGAGCTGACCCGCACCAACTCCGAGGCCCTGGTCGGCGCCCAGACCGACGACCGGCGCTACCGCAAGGCCCATGGCGCGCGGAAGGCCGACTTCACCCGGGGCGTGGCCATCACGTCCTCGATCCACCCGGACGAGAGCACCCACATCGAGCCGGTCCGCTACGGCAAGGGCTCCAACTCGATGGGCGGCCTGTCCATCCTCCAGGTCCCCTACGCCCGCGGCGCCTCGGGCACCTCACGGGTCCTGGGCTTCCTCGCCCACGCGGCGAAACACCCCTTGCTGGTGCTGCGCTCCCTGTCCAACCGCCGCTGGTCGGAGCGGACCATCATCGGCCTGGTGATGCAGTCGCTGGACAACTCCCTGACGACGTATCTGAAACCGTCGGGCGCCGGCCGCGGCCTGCTCACCGCACGCCAGGGCCACGGCGCCCCCAACCCCAAGCAGATCAAGGCCGCCACGGAGAGCGCCTCGGCACTGGCCGCCGAGATCAACGGCTTCGCCGGCTCGAACGTCGGCGAACTGATGGGCACCCCGCTCACCGCCCACTTCCTGGGCGGCTGCCCCATCGGCGCCTCCCGCGAGACCGGCGTGATCGACCCGTACCACCGCCTCTACGGCCACTCCGGCATCTCGGTGGTCGACGGCGCCGCGGTCTCCGCCAACCTGGGCGTCAACCCGTCCCTCACCATCACCGCCCAGGCCGAGCGGGCGATGTCGTACTGGCCCAACAAGGGCGAGCCCGACCTCCGGCCGCAGCAGGGCGCGGCCTACGAACGTCTCCAGCCGGTCGAGCCGAAGTCCCCGGCGGTCCCGGCGGACGCGTTCGGCGCGCTGCGGCTGCCGTTCCTGGGCATGCCGGCGGTGCCGCCCAAGAACTGACCGACAGCGGGAAGACCGGACCCTGGTCGGAAAGAGAACGGAAAGAGAAGAGGGAC
>NZ_JBHUQX010000225.1:0-15268 GCF_042674225.1 Streptomyces sp. NPDC056948 | reverse complement strand
CATCGTGGAGATCCAGACGAAGAAGAAGACCGTGGCCGCCACCAGGGCCACCTGCGGGCCCTCGCCCAGGCCGAACATATTCAGGAAGACGGGGAGCAGGGCCAGCTTCGGTACGACGTACAGGGCGTCCAGGAGCGGTTCCAGGGCGGCTCGTACCAGTGACAGGGAGCCCATCAGCAGGCCCAGGAGGTAGCCCGCCGCCGTGCCCGCGGCGTAGCCGGCCAGGACGCGCTTGAGTGTCGCCCACACGTCCGGCCACAGGTCACCGGCAGCGGCCCGGTCCCAGCCGTCGGCGAGGATCGTGGACGGTGCCGGGTAGACGCGCTCGTCGATCCAGCCCCGGACGGCCGCAAGCTGCCAGAGCAGCACCAGGAGGAGGGGGACGGCCGCCGCGAGGGACAGTTCCAGGGCGCGGCGGCGGCGATGGGTGCGTACGGGATGCAGCTCGTGCGGGCCCGGGCGGCGGACCAGGGCCGGGCCTCGCGTCTCGGGGGCGATGGTGGTCATGCGGGCACCGCCTCCTTCCGCAGCAGGTCCCACAGCTCGCTCTTCAGCGCGGTGAACTCGGGGGTGGCGCGGACGTCGCCGGTGCGCGGGCGCGGGAAGGGCGGGCGGTGTTCGGTGATGATCCGGCCCGGGCGGGCGGACATCACGAACACGCGGTCGCCGAGGACGATCGCCTCCTCCAGGCTGTGCGTGATGAAGAGGGTTGTCGTGCGCAGCGCCTGGGTGATCTCCAGCAGCTCGTCCTGGAGGATCATGCGGAGCTGGGCGTCCAGGGCGGCGAACGGTTCGTCCATCAGCAGCAGCTCGGGCTCGACGGCGAGCGCGCGGGCGATGGCGACCCGCTGGCGCATACCGCCCGAGAGGGTCGCCGGATAGGCGTGCGCGAAGTCGGCGAGGCCCATGCGGGCCAGCCACTCGGCTGCGCGGGCGTTCGCCTCCCGGCGCGGGACGCGCTGCACGTCGAGGCCGAAACGGACGTTGGCCTGGACGGTCTTCCAGTCGTAGATCCCGTAGTCCTGGAAGATCATGGCCGCCGGGCGTGCGCTGGAGGTGTGGATCTCCAGCATGCCGGTGCTGGGCCGGAGCAGGCCGGCGGCGATGCGCAGCAAGGTGGATTTGCCGCAGCCCGAGGGGCCTACGAGGCAGACGAACTCGCCGGGAGCGACGGCCAGGTCGAGGGGGCCGACGGCGTCGACCGCGCCGGGGCCTCGGCCGAAGGTGCGCGTCAGGTCATGGGCGGTGAGTTTTGGATACGGCTCTCCCACTTCGGTCTCCTCGCGGAGTGCGGAACGGACTGGTGGGTGCCGTTGACCATATGACGACCCGTCAGATACGGGAAGTGCGCAGACACGGACGAGCCCCGGCACGCATCGGTGCCGGGGCTCGTCGGGAAGGAAAGGGCTAGGCGGCCGCGCAGTTCGGGCAGACGCCGCGGTACGTCACCTCGACGTCCGAGACCGTGAAGCCGAAGCGCTCCGTGTCGGGGAGGTCCGCCAGCGGGTTGCCGATCGGGTGGACGTCCCGGATCGCGCCGCACTGGGCGCAGACCAGGTGGTGGTGCGGCTGGTGGGCGTTCGGGTCGTACCGCTTGGCGCGCTGGTCGGTGGAGACCTCGAGCACCTCGCCGAGGGACACGAGCTCGCCGAGCGTGTTGTAGACGGTCGCCCGGGAGATCTCGGGCAGCTTGGCGACGGCCCGGGAGTGGACCTCGTCGGCCGTCAGATGGACGTGTTCGCCGTCGAGGACCTCGGCCACGACACGCCGCTGCGCGGTCATCCGCCATCCGCGTCCGCGCAGCCGTTCCAGAAGGTCACTCATGGCCACCAGCCTAACAGCAATAGAGACCAGGTCCCGAACAGGTGTGAGTTTAGAATCTCACTTGTTTTAGACGCTGTCTATTGCCGGGCGGGATGTGGCGCTCGGGCCGGACCCCTGGTCGGAGGCCGGCCCGGTGGTGCTGTCAGGCGGGCACCTGCTGGCGAGCCGGTACCCAGCAGCGGATGATGTCGCGGACCGAGACGATGCCGGCGGGCTCGTCGTCGTCCAGCACGATGAGATGGCGGAAGCCACCGTGCGCCATGGCTCGTGCCGCCTCCTCCAGCGTCCAGGACGGAGCCGCGAAGACGACGTCGGTGGTGGTGTGGGCGTGGGCGCGTTCCGTGTCCGGGTCCTGGCCCAGGCCCACGGAGTTGAGGATGTCGCGTTCGGTGAGGATGCCGATGCCGCCGGCGTCGGGGTCGTACACCACGGCCGCCCCGATCCGGCGCGCGGACATCAATGCGGCTGCCTGGCGAAGGGTGTGGGTCGGGCCGATGGTGAGGACGACGGTGCTCATGGCGTCACGGACGAGCATGGATGGAGCCACCTCCTGGGAGTGCCCCCGCCGTTTGTTCAGTGTTTCACAAATTCACAAGTTGGGGGGACTCTCAGGGTGGCAGGTAAAGGGAGGGTCAACAAGGGGGCGCTCGGTAACAGCGGGGCGCGCTCAGTAGCGCTGGTTGAGATATCCGAGCAACTCGTCGTGCAGCAGACCGTTCGACGCGGCCGCGTCGCCGCTGTGCGGGCCCGGGCGGGCGTCGAGTCCGGTGAAGGTGCCGCCGGCCTCGGTGACGATGATCGCGGTGGCGGCCATGTCCCACAGCGACAGCTCCGGCTCGGCGCACATGTCGATGGAGCCTTCGGCGACCATCATGTACGGCCAGAAGTCGCCGTACGCGCGCGTGCGCCACACCTCTCGGGTGAGGTCCAGGAAGCCGTCCAGGCGGCCCTGCGCCTCCCAGCCGCTGAGTGACGAGTACGCGAAGGAGGCGTCGGAGAGCTTGTTGACGCGGGAGACGTTCAGGCGGGAGGCCTTGGTCAGGCTGCGGCCGGTGAAGGCGCCGTGGCCCTTCGCGGCCCACCAGCGGCGGCCGAGGGCGGGGGCGGAGACGACGCCGACGACGGGCTGGAAACCGCCCTCGCCGGCCTCCATCAGGGAGATGAGGGTGGCCCAGACGGGGACGCCGCGTACGTAGTTCTTGGTGCCGTCGATCGGGTCGATGACCCAGCGGCGGGGGCCGGTGCCCTCGACGCCGTACTCCTCGCCGAGGATCGCGTCCCTCGGGCGGGCGCGCTGGAGTTGGCCGCGGATGAGTTCTTCCGCGGCCTTGTCCGCTTCGCTCACCGGCGTCATGTCCGGTTTGGTCTCGACCTTGAGGTCGAGGGCCTTGAACCGGTCCGTCGTCCCGGCGTCGGCGGCGTCGGCGAGGACGTGGGCGAGACGCAGATCGTCGAGGTAGTCGGGCATGTAACGAACCTATCTGCCGAGGTGGGGGTGGGGCTACAGGGGGCTTGTGGGCGGGTGTGGGGGCGTTGTGGCGGCTCGGCGCCCGCGAGGTGCTCGGCGTCGCCCCGGCTCAACCACCGGAGGTGCCCGCGCAGGTCGGCTCAAAGGCGCCCCCGCATGCCCTCGCGAACCCTTGACAGTCGTTGCACGCGCGTCAAACCTGGGCGCAGAGCCGCTGGCCCCAAGGGGAGGCAATGATGCCTGCAGCGCGGGAATCTCTGTTGGACGCCGCTTACGCGGCGCTGGCGCGCCGGTCGTGGTCCGCCGTGCGGATGGTGGACGTGGCCCTGGCGGCCGGAGTGTCCCGGCAGACGCTGTACAACGAGTTCGGCAGCAAGGACGGCCTGGCCCGGGCGCTCGTGAGGAGAGAGGCCGACGGGTATCTCGCCGGAGTGGACCGCGCGCTCGCCGGCCACAGCGACCTCCGCGACCGGCTCACCGCCACCGCGGAGTGGACCACGTCAGCGGCCCGGGAGAACGCCCTGGTCCGCGCCATGCTCACCGGCTGCTGGAGCGAACGGCTGCCCTCGCCGATCCTCTCGGCCGTGCCCTCCACCTCCGCCGTACCGGCCCAGCGCCGCGCCGACGGCCCGCTGCCCTCGCCCGGCGACCTCGTCACCCTCATCCGCGACCGGGCCGTCACCGTCCTGTCCGGACCCGGCACACCCAAGTCGGACTCCGCCGACCTGGCCCGCTCCTGCGAACTCGCCGTCCGGCTCGCCCTGTCGTGCGTGGCCGCGCCACCCGGCGAGGGCGGCGTCACCGACCTGGTCCGCAGCGCCCTTCACCGGCAGTCCGGGTGACAGGGCGTCAGTGCGCCGAGCCGGACAACTGCAGCCCGATCACGCCGACGATGACGAGACTGATCGACACCAGCTTCAACGTCGACACCAGGTCGCCCAGGAACACCATGCCGTAGATCGCCGTGCCCGCCGCCCCGATGCCGGTCCACACCGCGTACGCGGGACCCACGTCGAGTCGTCTCAGGGCCAGGGTCAGCAGCCCGAAACTGCCGAGGGCGAAGACGCAGAACGCGACCGTCGGCCAGAGCCGTGTGAAGCCGTGCGACAGCTTCAGACACACGGCGAAGCCGGTCTCCAGCAACCCGGCCACGATGACCAGCAGCCACGCCATGAGCCGTTCCTCCCGTATCCCACGTTCAGTGACCGCTTGCCGCCCGCTTGGTGCGATTATGCACTTACCGTCCCCACGCCATGACAAACAACGCTGAGGTCAGTCGCCTTCCTTCCGCTCCCGCGTGGCCAGCAGCCGTCGCAGCGAGTACAGCCGCGCCGGGTCCGCGTGCCCCTCGGCCACCCACGCGTCCAGCGCGCAGTCCTGCTCGTCGTGGCTGCACGCGCGCGGGCAGCCCTCGGTGCCCGGCTCCAGGTCGGGGAAGGCGTGGATGACCCGGGACGGGTCCACGTGGTGCAGGCCGAAGGAACGCAGGCCCGGAGTGTCGATCACCCAGCCGTCGCTGTCGGACAGCGGCAGCGCCAGCGCCGAGGTGGTGGTGTGCCGGCCTCGGCCCGTCACCGCGTTCACATGCCCGGTCGTACGCCGCCGCTCCTCCGGCACGAGCGCGTTGACCAGGGTCGTCTTGCCGACTCCTGAGTGCCCGACGAACGCGGTGATCTTGCCGTCGAGCTGCTCGCGCACCCGGGCGACGGCGGCGCCGCTGTCCAGTTCCGCGCGGCTCGTGACGACGTAGGGGATGTCGAGGTCGCCGTACAGCTCCAGCAGCTTGTCGGGCGGGGCGAGGTCCGACTTGGTCAGCACCAGCAGCGGATCCAGGCCACCGTCGTAGGCCGCGACCAGACAGCGGTCGATCAGGCGCGGGCGGGGCTCCGGGTCGGCCAGCGCGGTGACGATGGCGAGCTGGTCCGCGTTGGCGACGACCACGCGCTCGAACGGATCGTCGTCGTCCGCGGTCCGTCGCAGCACGGATGTGCGTTCCTCGATGCGGACGATCCGGGCGAGGGTGTCCTTCTTGCCTGACATGTCGCCCACGAGTGCCACGCGGTCGCCGACCACGGCCGCTTTGCGGCCCAGCTCGCGGGCCTTCATGGCCATCACCACGCGGTCCTCCACGAGGCAGGTGAGGCGACCCCGGTCGACGGTGAGAACGAGGCCCTCGGCGGCGTCCTCGTGCTTGGGCCTGATGTTCGTCCGGGGCCGGGTGTTCCGGCGGCCGGGACGGGTGCGGATGTCGTCCTCGTCGGTGTGCTTGCCGTAGCGGCGCATGACGTGATCCCTGCGTCCTACGCCCCGAGCATCCCGGTCCACAGATCGGGGAAGTCGGGCAGGGTCTTGGCCGTCGTCGCCACGTTCTCGATCTGTACTCCCTCGACCGCGAGGCCGATGATCGCGCCGGCCGTGGCCATGCGGTGGTCGTCGTAGGTGTGGAAGATCCCGCCGTGCAGCCGGCGTGGGCGGATGTGCAGGCCGTCGGCGGTCTCCGTCACATCGCCGCCGAGCTCGTTGATCTCCTTCGTCAGCGCGGCCAGCCGGTCCGTCTCGTGCAGCCGCAGATGGGCCACGCCGCGCAGGGTCGAGGGGGAGTCGGCGAGGGCCGCGACCGCCGCGATGCCCGGCGTCAGCTCGCCGACCTCGCTCAGATCGACATCGATGCCGTGGACCGAGCCGGAGCCGGTGAACGCGAGGCCGTACTCGGTCAGTTCGCAGGAGCCGCCCATCTCGGTGAAGATCTCGCGCAGCCGGTCACCGGGCTGGGTGGTGCGGGCCGGCCAGGCCGGGACGACGACCTTGCCGCCGGTCACCAGCGCGGCCGCCAGGAACGGCTGGGCGTTGGACAGGTCCGGCTCGATGACCAGGTCCCGGCCGAGCAGGGCGCCCGGCGTGACCCGCCAGACGTTCGGCTCGCCGCCCGACTCGGGCGTGTCCACCTGGGCGCCGACCGCGCGCAGCATGTCGACGGTCATGCGGATGTGGGGCATGGAGGGCAGCGCGGTGCCGGTGTGGCGGACCTCGACGCCCTGGTTGAAGCGCGGCCCGGACAGCAGCAGCGCGCTCACGAACTGCGACGAGGAGGACGCGTCGATCGAGACCTGGCCGCCCTCCAGTGCACCGCTGCCGTGCACGGTCATCGGCAGCGCGCCGCGGGCGTCGTCGTCGATCCGGGCGCCGAGCTGACGCAGCGCGTCGATGACTCCGTTCAGGGGACGCTCGTAGGAGCGGGGGTCGCCGTCGAACCGGACGGGACCGTCGGCGAGTGTGGCGACCGGCGGCAGGAACCGCATCACCGTGCCGGCGTTGCCGACGTCGACCGTGGCCGGTCCGCGCAGGCCTGTGGGGAGCACACGCCAGGCCTCGCCGGTGCCGTCCGGGCCCACGCCCTCCTCGATCTCGATGCCCATCGCGCGCAGGGCACCGGCCATCAGCAGGGTGTCGCGGGAGCGCAGCGGGCGGCGCAGCCAGCCGGGCTCCGAGGCGAGGGAGGCGAGGACGAGGGCGCGGTTGGTGACGGACTTGGACCCGGGCACGTGGACCGTCGCGTCGACGGCTCCGCTCGCGTGCGGGGCGGGCCAGAGGGCGGTGTCTTGGGTGTTCGGGGCCATGGCCCCACTTTATAAGCAGGCCGTCGTTCGGGTGCGGCGCCGTTGGGGCTGTTCGCGCCCACGCGGCGGAGCCGCATATCGGCACAGTCCCGCGCCCCTGTGACCGCGCCCCTTCGGCGCACGTCACAGTCCGAGCAGCCAGCGCCCTCCGCCTATCAAAGAGCTCAGCGACACCGCGTGGAACAGGAAGAACCACAACCCCGCCGGCGCATGCGTCAGTCGCGCCAACTGGTCCGCGTCCGAGTCGCCCGCTCCGCCCCGGGCCCGCTTCGCCTGGAGTTCGAACGCCGGGCGCACCCCGCCCAGCAGCAGGAACCAGACCACCACGTAGGCGAACGCCGCCTGTACCTGAGGGCCGGCCAGCCAGGACACCAGGACGAACAGGCCGCCGGTGACGATCATGGTCAGGGCGCCGTACGCGTTGCGGATCATCACGAGCATGGCCAGGAGCAGGGCCGTGGCCAGCCACAGCAGGAGCGTGATCCGGCCGGCGCCCAGCAGGGCCGCTCCGCCCAGGCCCAGCAGGGGCGGGGCGGTGTAACCGGCGGCGGCCGTGAGGATCATGCCGATGCCGTGCGGCTTGCCGCGGCTGACGGTCAGGCCGCTGGTGTCCGAGTGCAGCCGTATGCCGGTGAGGGTGCGGCCGGTGAGCAGGGCCACGAGCCCGTGGCCGCCCTCGTGGGCGATGGTGATGGCGTTGCGGGAGATACGCCATAGGCCGTGCGGGATCACCACGGCGAGCGCGACGACCAGAGTCGCGAGCACCACCCACAGGTCGGGGTCGGGCTGCGTGCCGAAGACCTCGTCCCAGAGGGAGGCGAGCGAGGCGGTAGCGGTGCTGTCCATGTAAGGCGTTGGCTCCCTGTGGTCGGATGGAATCTGGCAGTGTGGCACGTATGTGCGGACGGTATTCAGCGAGTCGCAGGCCAGAGGATCTCGCAGGAATCTTTGAGATCGAGAAGTGGGAGCCCGAGGAGACCCTCGAGCCGGACTACAACGTGGCGCCCACCAAAGAGGTCTACGCCGTCCTCGACCGCCCTCTCAAAGACGTGGACGACCCGCGGCCGGTTCGGCAGCTTCGCAAGCTGAAGTGGGGGCTCGTCCCGTCCTGGTCGAAGACCCCCGAGGGCGGCGCCCGGATGATCAACGCCCGCGCGGAGACCGTCCACGAGAAGCCGTCCTTCCGTCGCGCCTTCACCTCCCGGCGCTGCGTCCTGCCCGCCGACGGCTACTACGAGTGGGTCACCGGCACCCAGGAGCGCGAGCTGGAGGTCGAGGGGAAGAAGAAGCGGCCCCGCAAGCAGCCGTACTTCGTGACACCGGCGGACGGGTCGGTCTTCGCCATGGCCGGGCTGTACGAGTTCTGGCGGGACAGGACGCTGCCCGACGACCACCCGCAGACCTGGTGGGTGACGTGCTCCGTCATCACCACCGAGGCCGAGACGAGCCCGCTGGCGGTGTCCCCGGCGGACGGTCCGCGGGCCCTGGCCGAGATCCACCCCCGGATGCCGCTGATGCTGACGCCCGACCTCTGGGACGCCTGGCTGGACCCGTCCCGCACGGACGCCGACGACCTGCGCGAGCTGCTCGCCCCGCCGCCCGCCGGGCTGATGCGCGCCTACCCCGTCACCACGGCCGTCAGCAACGTCCGTAACAACGGCCCGGAGCTGCTGAAGGAGCTGGAAGGGCCCGAAGAGGGCACACTCTTCTGACGTGACGAGTGCGACTAGTGCGACGAGTGGGACGAAGGCGATGAATGCGGCGAACGTGACCGACGCGACGACCGAGACCGTCGAGACCGACGCCGGCCCGGCCCGGATCACCTGGCACCGGGCGAAGAAGGCGCGGCTGGTGCTCGCCGTCAGCCATGGCGCCGGCGGCGGTATCGAGGCCCGCGATCTGAAGGCCCTGGCCGCCGTCCTCCCCGCCCACGGCGTGACCGTGGCCCGTGTGGAGCAGCCCTGGCGGGTGGCCGGGAAGAAGCTGGCGCCCGCGCCCAAGACCCTGGACGTCGGCTGGCGCGGCATCTGGCCGGCGCTGGCCGGGCCCGGACTGCCGGTCGTGTCCGGCGGCCGCAGCGCCGGGGCCCGGGTCGCCTGCCGTACCGCCACCGAACTGGGCGCCCACGCGGTCCTCGCCCTCAGCTTCCCTCTCCACCCGCCCGGCAAGCCGGAGAAGTCCCGGGCCGACGAACTGCTGAGTTCCGGGGTGCCCACCCTGGTTGTCCAGGGCGGGAACGACCCGTTCGGGAAGCCGGAGGAATTCCCCGCGGATTCGTACGAACTCGTCGAGGTGCCGTACGGCGATCACGGCTTCGCCGTCCCCAAGCGGGCGGAGATCTCGCAGGACGAGGCCGTGGCGCTCATCACGGACGCGGTCCTGGAGTGGACCGGGTCACTCGGGTAAAGCTCCGGGAATGCCGGGGCGGCGAGCACTGTTGTGCGGGACGTACGTGCTGGAGACCAGCACAGACGCCGTAGGAGAGGAAGTCCGCCGCATGGGTTCGACCATCTGCCCGAGCCGCAGCAGCCGTGCCGACCTGGAGTGGACGGTGCTGCACGCGGCCAGGACCGCCCCTGTTCGGGCGGCGGGCGGACCGGATCGTCGTCTATCCTCCGATTCGGGTGAGACCGGTTTCGGTCTCACGAGAACACTCGAGGAGGTGGGTCCGGTCACTGGGACCGACGCAGGGACCGAACACGGCCAGGCGGAGCAGCCCGAGGGCCAGGGCGGCACGGGCGCGGAGACGGCCGCGGAGCGCAGTGCGCGCTTCGAGCGGGACGCGCTCGAGTTCCTCGACCAGATGTACTCGGCCGCGCTGCGCATGACGCGCAACCCGGCCGACGCCGAGGACCTGGTGCAAGAGACGTACGCCAAGGCGTACGCGTCCTTCCACCAGTTCCGCGAGGGCACCAATCTCAAGGCGTGGCTGTACCGGATCCTCACCAACACCTTCATCAACTCGTACCGCAAGAAGCAGCGCGAACCTCAGCGCTCCGCGGCCGAGGAGATCGAGGACTGGCAGCTCGCCCGCGCCGAGTCGCACATGTCGACCGGTCTGCGCTCCGCGGAGTCGCAGGCGCTCGACCACCTGCCCGACTCGGACGTGAAGGAAGCGCTCCAGGCGATCCCCGAGGAGTTCCGTATCGCCGTGTATCTCGCGGACGTCGAGGGGTTTGCCTACAAGGAGATCGCCGACATCATGGGGACACCCATCGGTACGGTGATGTCCCGGCTGCACCGGGGCCGCCGTCAGCTGCGCGGCATGCTGGAGGACTACGCCCGTGACCGTGGGATGGTCCCGGCCGGCGCCGGAGAGTCGAACGAAGCGAAAGGCTCGGGGTCATGAGCTGCGGAGAGCCGCACGAGACGGATTGCAGCGAAATCCTCGATCATCTCTACGAGTTCCTCGACCGTGAGATGCCCGACTCGGACTGCGTGAAGTTCGAGCACCACTTCGAGGAATGCTCGCCCTGCCTCGAGAAGTACGGGCTCGAACAGGCCGTGAAGAAGCTGGTCAAGCGCTGCTGCGGGCATGACGACGTGCCGGGCGACCTGCGGGCCAAGGTCATGGGGCGGATCGATCTGATCCGTTCCGGCCAGGCGGTCCCCGAGCAGGACGTCACGGCCTCGCCTGCCACGCCGCAAGAGTCCTGACACTCCTGCGCTTTTCAACTACCCCGCCTCCACAGGGGGTAGTCATCCTCGAACGCGTCACTCGAACGTGCTAATCCGTGGGCTATCGGCCCATGAAGCCCCCCACTGCCGTCCTAGGCTCCCGGCCTGACGGACATGGCCGGGGAGGGGCTCATGGAAGCGGTATCGGCTCGGGCACGTGTGTATGTCGCCGGTGTCGCCGTCGCCGCCCTGTGCTGTCTGCTCCCGCTGCCGGGCGTCCGTACGCCCTGGTGGGCGGTCGTGCTGCTCGCCGCGCTGTACGCCGGGTGCGAGCGCGTCGCCCGGTCCCGGTTCGTCGGCATCTCGCACCCGGCCGGGACCTTCTACCCCGTGCTGCTCGCCGGCGCCTTCCTGTTGCCGGCGCCCGCCGCCGCCCTGGTCGCCGTGCCCGCCGCGCTGCTCTCGCCCGTCGGGCAGCGGCCCGTGGCGCTGCGGCGGATCTGGCGGGCCGCCCAGCTCGTCCTCGGTGTGTGGGCCGCCGCCCGGGTGCACTGGGTGCTCGGCGGGCGGGACGCCGTCGTCGCGGGCGACGTCCCCTACGCGCTCGGGCCTGCCGGGGCCGCCGTGCTGGCGTTCTGCCTGGTGCTCGCGCTGCTGGACGGCGGGATCCTCGCCGCCGCCGAGCGAGTGCCGGTACGGCGCGCCTGGCGGGGACTGGTGGCGCGTTCGCTCGCGCCGATCGCCGTGCACGGGCTCGCCGGGCTGATGATGGCCGTCCTGTGGCGCAGCCCGTACGGTCCCGTGGCCGCGCTGCTCGTGCTGCTGCCGATGTGCGTCTCGTGGTGGGCGTTCGCGCAGTACCACCGGGAACGGGCCGCCCACCAGGCGACCATCCGGGCGCTGGTCCAGGCCGTCGACATCAAGGACGGATACACGCGCGGGCACAGCGAGCGGGTCGGGCAGGCCTCCATGATGATCGCGCGCGAGCTGGGCATGGACGACGAGCGCGTCGAGGTGCTCCGCTTCGCCGGGATCCTGCACGACGTCGGAAAGCTGGGCGTGCCCACCCGGCTGCTCAGGAAGAACGGGCCGCTGACCCCCGAGGAACGGCGCGTGATCGAGCTGCACCCCGAGTACGGGCACGAGATGGTGCGCGGCATCGGCTTCCTCGGGGAGGCCCGCGCCGCCGTACTGCACCACCACGAGCGGCTGGACGGCAGCGGGTATCCCTACGGGCTGGTGGGCCGTCAGATCCCGGAGTCCGCACGGGTCGTCGCGGTCGCCGACGCCTTCGACGCCATGACCTCCACCCGGAGCTACAGCAGGGCCCGGCCCGTCGCGGTGGCCCTGGAGGAACTGGAGCGGTGCGCGGGCAGCCACTTCGACCCCGTGATGGTCACGGCCCTGGTCGAGGCCGTACGGCGGGCGGGCTGGCACCCCGCGGTGACCGCCGACGACGCCCACACGCCCCGGGTCCCCCCGCCCGGCAATCCCGTCTCCAGCCGGCCGGGAGCACACCGATGAGCGCGTGCGGGGCGCCTCTCCTGCGCACCCTCGTCCACACCTGCGCCGCCCTCCTCGCCACCGGCTCCCTCGCCGTCACCCTCTACAACGGACTCGAGGAACGCCGCGTCGCCCTCGCCTTCGGGGTCCTCGTCACCGTCGGGGAGCTCACCCGGCGCAACGGGGCGCGGGTCCGGGAACCCGCCCCGCTCGGGGCCGCGGCGGCCCTGTCGTACGCGCTGCTCGGGGAGGCCGGCGGGCGGGCCACGCACCACGGCCTCTCCCAGGTCGTCGCCGTCGTACTGGCCGCCTCACTGCTCGGCAGCGTGCCGCACGTCGCGCGCGGACAGGGACCCACCCTCGACCACCTGGCACGCCGCATGCTCACCGTCGGATTCGTCGCCGTGTGCTTCCAGCCCCCGTACAACCGGGGGATGTTCGACGACTGGGGCGGACCCGCCTACGCGCTGCTGCTGCTCGCGCTGCTGTCCCTGACCGCGCTGTGCGACGCGGTGCTCGCCGCCGCCCTGGCCCACTCCCGCACCGGCTGGCCCTTCGGCCCGGTGCTGCGGGACGAGCTGCGGGCCGTGTGCGGCATCGGGTCCGCCGTCATCGCGACCGGGGCCGTGATGGCCCTCGCGGTCGCCGTCGTCGGGCTGTGGGCGCTGCCCGTCTTCTCCGTGCCGCTGCTGCTCGCCCAGATGTCGTTCCGGCGGTACGCCGCCGTCCGGGCCACCTACCGGCAGACCATCGCCTCCCTCGCGCGGGCCACCGAGGTCGCCGGCTACACCCCCTGCGGGCACGCCCGGCGCGTCGCCGCGCTCGGCCAGGCGGTGGGGCGGGACCTGGGCCTGACCGAGCCCGAACTGGCCGTGCTGGAGTACGCCGCGCTCATGCACGACATCGGCCAGCTCAGCCTCGTCGACCCGGTACCGGCGGGCGCCACCGCCGACCTGCCCGCCGCGGAACAGCGGCGGATCGCGCTGCTCGGCGGCGCCGTCGTACGGCATACGGGGGTCGACGAGGCGGTCGCCGTGGTCGTGGAGCGGCAGGCCGACCCCTACGCCGAGCAGCCGCTCGCCGCGCGAATCGTCCGGGCCGTGAACGCGTACGAGGAGAAGTCCAGGGAAGGCGGGCCCGGCGGGCCGCTGACGGCGCTGGAGGAACTCCGGCTCGCCACCGCCGGGAAGTACGCGCCGGAGGTGGTGGAATCACTGGCCCGGGTACTGGCAAGGAGCAGTCTGACTCTGCCCGTGGCTGGGTAACCCATGGGTAATGAGCGCCTCGGAGGCCGTACGTGGTTGGATGCGAAGGAGAAGGTGTCCGGGGGCTCGAAACACAGCTACGGCCAGCCCACCGCACGGAACTGGCAGGCGGGAATCGTGAGGATCTTCGGCAAGGGACGGCACCGGCCCTCCGCCTCCTGGCGGCAGGCCACAGACCGGGCGTTCACACTTATCGGCGACGGCCGGTACGAGGACGCGGGCGCACTGTTGACACGTGCCGCCGACCTGGAGCCCTGGTTGTCCGAGTCGTGGTTCAACCTCGCCCTGCTGCACAAGTTCAGGCACGACTGGGAGCAGGCGCGGGCGGCGGGCCTCAGGGCCGTGGCCCTGCTCGACCGGGACACCGGCGCGCCCGACTGGTGGAACGTCGGCATCGCCGCGACCGCCCTCCAGGACTGGCCGCTGGCCCGGCGGGCCTGGCAGGCCTACGGGCTGCGGATGCCCGGTTCCGCCATGGCCGCCGGCGCGCCCGTCGGCATGGACCTCGGCAGCGCGGCCGTACGGCTGTCCCCTGAGGGGGAGGCCGAGGTCGTGTGGGGACGGCGGCTGGATCCCGCGCGGATCGAGGTGCTGTCCATTCCGCTGCCGTCGTCGGGGCGGCGCTGGGGCGAGGTCGTGCTGCACGACGGGGTGCCTCACGGGGAGCGGACCACGGCCGCCGGGCACACCTACCCGGTGTTCGACGAGATCGAGCTGTGGGCGCCCTCGCCGGTGCCGACGTGGGTGGTGCTGCTGGAGGCGGCGACCGAGGCTGACCGGGACGCGCTGGAGCAGCTTGCGGGGGACGCCGGGTTCGCCGCGGAGGACTGGTCGTCCTCGGTGCGGTTGCTGTGCCGGATGTGCTCCGAGTCCCGGATGCCGTCGGACGAAGGTGACGGGGAGCACCTCGATCCGCATGATCACAGTGAGCCGGGGCATCCCGGGCCGCTGGGGCACCGGACGGACGGGCAGCTCTGGGTACCGGAGCGGGAGTGTGGGCTGGCAGCGCCGGCGTCCCTTGTGAGGGGGTTGCTGGACGGGTGGGTGGCCGACAGCCCGGATTCCCGTGACTGGCGGGATCTGGAAGAGGTCTGCTGAGGCCGTCCTGTCGGTGCGGCGCCGTCGTGGTTGTTCGCGCGGTTCCCCGCGCCCCTGATGCCCCCCGTACCCTGTATCAGCATCCCGGCTTGGATTTGTTCAGGAAGGCGTACGTAACGTCATGGCTCAGCAGGACACCGATCAGCAGCACGTGGGCGTGCTCCCCGTCGATGACGAGGGGTACGTGATCGACACGGAGGACTGCGAGGAGCGCGAGGCGGCCTGGCGGGAGCGGGGGAGCTCGCGGCCGATCACGGTGGTCGGGAACCCGGTGCTGCACAAGGAGTGCAAGGACGTCACCGAGTTCGGCGAGGAGTTCCAGCAGCTCGTCGCGGACATGTTCGCCAGCCAGCGCACCGCCGAGGGCGTGGGCCTGGCCGCCAACCAGATCGGTGTCGACCTGAAGGTCTTCATCTACGACTGCCCCGACGACGAGGGTGCCCGGCACACCGGCGTGGTCTGCAACCCCAGGCTCGTCGAACTGCCCGCCGAGAAGCGCCGGCTGGACGACAGCAACGAGGGCTGCCTGTCCGTGCCCACCGCGTACGCCCCGCTCGCCCGGCCCGACTACGCCGAGGTGACCGGGCAGGACGAGAAGGGCAACCCGATCAAGGTGCGCGGCACCGGATACTTCGCTCGGTGTTTGCAGCACGAGACCGACCACCTGTACGGCTACCTGTACATCGACCGGCTCTCCAAGCGCGAGCGCAAGGACGCGCTGCGGCAGATGGCCGAGAACGAGCCCCGCTACCCGATCGTCGCGAACGACTGAGTCGCGGCCATGTGCAGTGGGCGCTACCTGAGCAGGGGCATCACCGCCTTCATCACGATCGTGAGCGGCGTGTCCTGGGCGGCCAGGGCCGTGCCGTAGGCGA
>NZ_JBHUQX010000224.1:0-15321 GCF_042674225.1 Streptomyces sp. NPDC056948 | reverse complement strand
GCGGGGGCCGTTCGTTCCCGACCCGCCGTTCGTCACCAACTCGCCGCAGACGCAAGGAAACGGCTGAACCGTCCGATCTTCACCCAGCGTGACATCCACGGTGTCCGCGCATGTCACGTGCCTGGTACCGTCCCGGCCAACGGCCGACTTCTCACCTGGTCCGCCCGTACGTTTCGCTGGAAGGTTGGAGCATGACGGACGACGTCGCAGCAGCACGGGCCGCTGCCGAGGAGAAGTCGGCGTTCTCCCACGAGCCCGTCGGCCCCGACGCCACCGCCGCCTACGGCGACCACCCCGACCAGGTGATCGACTTCTACGCCCCGCGCGGGGAGGCCGGCCCGGGCGGGCCCGCCCCGGTCGTCCTCGTGCTGCACGGCGGTGCCTGGCGGGCGCCGTACGACCGGCGTCACATCAGCCCCTTCGCGGACTTCCTCGCCCGTCGCGGATTGGCCGTGGCCAGTGCCGAGTACCGGTGCGGTGGCGGCGACGACTCCCTCGCGGGCCGCTGGCCCGACACCTTCGACGACGTGGCCGCCGCCATGGACGCCCTCCCGGCGCTGGTACGGGAACTGCTGCCGCAGGCCGATCCGCGCCGTACGGTCCTCACCGGCCACTCGGCGGGCGGGCACCTCGCCCTGTGGGGTGCCGCCCGGCACGTCCTGCCGGCCGGCTCGCCCTGGCGCTCCGGCGGCTTGGCGGCCCTGCGGGGCGTGGTCGCCCTCGCGCCGATCGCGGACTTCGCGGTCGCCGACAAGCTGGACGTGTGCGGGGGCGCCGTACGCCAACTCCTGGGCGGGGACGAGCACTTCGCCGAGCGGCAGCCGTACGCGGACCCGGCGCTGCTGCTGCCCACCGGCATCGCCACCACCCTCGTCCAGGGCCGCGCGGACCTCGATGTGCCGCAGATGGTCGCCGAGTCGTACGCGGAGGCGGCGGCGAAGGCCGGGGAGATGGTGGGGGTGACGCTGCTGGAGGACGTGGGGCACTTCCCGCTCATCGACCCGGCGGCGGACGCGTGTGCCGTGGTGGCCGAGGAGATCGAGCAGTTGGCCTGGTGAAGGGCCTTCCGGCCGGGTGGGTGGCTCTCCCGGTGTACCCGTAGGTGTAGTCCCCCGGTCATACCCGTAGTACCTGAGAGCCACTCCGCAGGTGAGTTCCCCGGTGGGACGCGGACGACGCGTCCGGCTCCGTAACTTCCCCTCCATGCCGACCCGATGGCCGGGTGTGCTGGAGGGGGACGACCATGGGGTTCGCATCGGGGTACCGCCGTAGTGACGGAGGCCGGCGCCGCGTCGGCCGATGGCGTCGTGCCGCGCTCGCCGCTCTCGTCACGGGGGCGGTGGTTCTCCCTCTTTCCGGGGCGGTGCGGCCGGAGATCCCCGCTCCCGCACCCGCCTCTCTCGCTCCGCTCAGCGCGTCGACGCTGGACGAGGCGTACGCGGCCAACCGCGCCAACGCCGCCGAAGCGGCCCGCATGGCCGCCGGCCATCACGACCGGGGGCGTGCCGCGACGGACCGTTCCCTGGCCGCCCCGGCCCGGCATCTTCTCGCCTTCGACGGCCGCGGCTCCGGCCGGGTGACGGAGGTCCTGGGCGACCTCGGCCGGGCCGACCGGATAGCCGTTCTGGTCCCCGGCTCCGACACGGGCCTCGACACCTACGGCCGGTTCCACGCGGCCGCCGCCGCGCTGTACGGGCAGCTCGTCCGGCAGGCCCCGGCGGGCACGCGCACCGCGGTGGTGGCCTGGCTGGGCTACGAGACGCCGGGCACGGTCAGCCCGACGGTCACGACGACCGGCAGGGCGGAGCAGGCGGCCCCGCGGCTGCGCGCCCTGGTCTCCGACCTGCGCGCCATAGCGGGCGACGGACCGCGCGTCTCGCTGCTGTGCCATTCGTACGGCTCGGTGGTCTGCGGGCGGGCCGCCGCCGGGCTCGCCGTCGACGACCTCGTGCTCGTCGGCAGCCCCGGCACCGGCGCGGACTCCGCCGCCGCCCTGCACACCCGCGCCCGCGTCTGGGCGGCCCGCGGCGGCGACGACTGGGTGGCGAACGTCCCGCACCTCAGCGCGGAACTGTTCGGCACCACCGTCGGCTTCGGCACCGACCCCGTCTCCCCGGCCTTCGGCGCCCGGGTCTTCGCGGCCGGCGACGGCGGCCACAGCGACTACTTCAGGCCCGGCTCGGCCTCCCTGACCAACCTGACCCGGATCGTCCTGGGCGAGACCAAGGCGGTGACGCATGACTGACATCGGCGTACGAAGGCTCCGGCACGCGGTGCTCCGAGGAGCCGACCGCATCGGTACGGCCACCCCGGCCGACCGGGACCGGGCCGTGGACGCCCTGCGCGCCGCCGCGGTGCTCGGCGTCGTCCTCGGCCACTGGCTGGTCACCGCCCTGGTCTCCGACGGCCACGCCCTGCGCACGGCGAGCCCGCTCAAGGACATGCCCTGGCTGACGCCCGTCTCCTGGATGTTCCAGACACTCGCCGTGTTCTTCCTGGTCGGCGGCCATGTCGCCACCCGCGGCTATGTCTCGGCCCGCGCCCGGGGCGTCCCGTACCACCGCTGGCTGACGGGCCGTCTGACCCGGTTGTTCAAGCCGGTCGTGGCCGTCCTCGGCCTGTGGACGATCGCCGCGCTCGCGCTGCTGCTGTCGGGCACCGAGTTCGGGACGGTCCGCACGCTGGTGAAGCTGGCCCTGTCCCCCTTGTGGTTCCTCGTGGTGTTCGCCGCGCTGACGGCGGCGACCCCGTTGCTGACCCGGCTCAACCCGTTGTGGCCGCTGGCCGTCGTACTGCACGTGGACCTTGTGCGGTTCGGCCTGGGCGGCCCCTCCTGGCTGGGCTGGGTGAACGTGGCGGCGGGCTGGATGGTGCCCTACACCCTGGGCGCGGCCTGGACCCGGGGCGAGCTGGAGGGCCGCCGCGCGGGCTGGGTCCTGCTCGGCTGCGGTGCGGCGGCGACCGCCGCGCTCGTGGCCTTCGCCGGCTACCCGGCGTCGATGGTCGGCGTCCCGGGCGAGGGCATGTCCAACCTGGACCCGCCGACGCTGGCCGTCGTCACCTTCGGCCTGGCCCAGTGCGGTCTCGCCCTGCTGCTGCGCGAGCGGCTGCGGCACGCGATGCGCCGGCCCGTGGCCTGGGCGGCGGTGGCGCTCGTCAACCTCTCCGCGATGACCATCTTCCTGTGGCACCAGACGGCCCTGATGGCCACGACGGCCACCGGCCTCCTCGCGGGCCGGCTCCCTGGGCTGCACACGCGGCCCGACGGGCTCGACTGGGTCGGGGCCCGGCTCCTGTGGCTTCCCGTGTTCGTCCTGGCCCTCGCGGTCTGCTGGGCCGCCTTCCGGTGCGGCGAGCAGGGCGCGCGGGGTGGCCGACGGGGCCGCCGGTCGCGGGTGGTGCGGGCGCACCAGCCGTCCGGTCGAGGGACAGCGGCGAAGGCCCGCCATGTCTAGGCTGGGCCGCGTGACGGACACGGGGGCGGGCCGCGCGCTGCGAGCGCGCGTCAGGGGCTGGCTGCGGGCGCTGCGCGAGGACCTGTGGACGGTCCGGGCCGACCCGCTGCCGCCCTCCACCTGGCTGCGCTGGCTGCCGCACGGCCTGGTGTGCCTGGCCGCGTTCGGCGCCCTGGTCGGGGCCATGGGCGACATGGTGGACAACGGCCAGCTGAACCCCGGGGCGGCGTTCCTGGTCGCGGGCGGGCAGGCCGGTGCCATGATCCTCGGGATGTGGCGGCCGGTCCCGGGGTGGTGGCTGTCCACGGTGAGCTGGGTGCTGGGCGCCGCCCTGCTGCACGGCCGGCTGGGCTCCGATGCCGAGACCTACACCTGGCCCTGGACGGCGGCCGGGATCATCTCCCATCTGTTCGTGCTGCTGCTGCTCGCGCTGCGCGTGCGCACCCGCGCGGCGGTGGAGGCGCTGGTCGTGACGGTGGTGCTCACCTCCGTCCTCCAGGGCTGGTGGTCGGCCGGTGTGAACTACGACGCCACCGGCGCGATCGCGATCCCGCTGTCCGCCGTCGTCGTGGTCGTCGGCACCGCCCTGCGCGGCCGCCGCGAGGCCCGTGCGGAACTCGTCGAGCAGACCACGCTCACCGCCGAGGAGCGCACCCGGCGCACCCTGCTGGAGGAGCGCAGTCGTATCGCGCGGGAGCTGCACGACGTGGTGGCGCACCACATGTCGGTCATCTCCATCCAGGCGCAGGTCGCCCCGCATCTCGTCGAGAACCCGCCCGACGAGCTCAAGGAGAACCTCGCGGGCATCCGGCAGAACGCGGTGGAGGCGCTGACCGAGCTGCGCCGGGTGCTGGGCGTGCTGCGCTCGGAGCACCCCGGGCCGGGGGAGGCGCCCCTCGGCCCGGGCGGGGACGCCGCGGCCCACGCACCGCAGCCCACCCTCGACCGGCTCGACGCGCTGGTGGAGAACACCCGGGCCGCCGGCCGCGAGGTCACCACCGAGATCAACGGCGAGCGGCGTCCGCTGCCGCCGGGCGTGGAGCTGTCGGCGTACCGGATCGTGCAGGAGGCCCTGAGCAACGTCCTGCGGCACGCGCCCGGCGCGAGCGCCAAGGTCCGTCTCACGTACCAGTCGGACGGCCTGGAGGTGGAGATAGTCAACTCCCGGCCGACCGGACCGGCGCCGCCGTCCACCGGCGCGGGGCACGGACTGCTCGGCATGCGGGAGCGGGTCGCCATGCTCGGCGGCACCATGACCGCGCACCCGTGGCACTGGGACGGCTTCAAGGTCACCGCGTTCCTCCCGGACTCCCCGCCCGCCGACCCGGCACCGGGCACCGACCAGATCACCTACCACTTCCCCGACCCCGAGGCAGGAACTCCATGACGAGCGGCAGCACGCGCCATCCCATCCGGGTACTCATCGTCGACGACCAGGCGATGGTCCGGCAGGGCTTCACCGTGCTGCTCGGCACCCAGCCCGACATAGAGGTCGTCGGCGAGGCCCGGGAGGGCCGGGAAGCCATCGCGAAGGCCGCCGAGACGACCCCGGACGTCGTCCTCATGGACATCCGCATGCCCGGGGTCGGCGGCATCGAGGCCACCGAGCTGATCACGGCCGCGCACCCGGACATCAGGGTGCTGGTGCTCACCACCTTCGACCTCGACGAGTACGTGTACGACGCGCTGCGCGCCGGGGCCTCCGGGTTCCTGCTGAAGGACGCGTCGTCGGAGCAGCTCGCCGAGGCGGTCCGGGTGGTGGCGGCCGGGGAGGCGCTGCTCGCCCCGGTCATCACCCGCAAGCTGATCGCCGAGTTCTCCCGGCTGGACGACCGGCCCCGGGCCCCGCTCAAGGAACGCATCGGCGCTCTGACCGAGCGGGAGACGGAGGTGCTCGCCCTGATCGCGCAGGGCCTGTCGAACGGGGAGATCGCCCGGCACCTCTTCGTCGCCGAGCAGACGGTGAAGACGCACGTGGGCCGGATCCTGGTGAAGCTGGGCCTCAGGGACCGGACGCAGGCGGCGGTGTTCGCGTACGAGTCGGGGCTGGTGCGTCCGTCGGGGTACTGAGGCACCGCCACCGGAATGCGCCGCCCCCGTAGTACCTGAGAGGGACCCCGGGGAACCCCTCTCACTGGGGACGACCGGGACCCGGGGGTGCGCATACCTTTCTGTACGTGACCGAGACGACTCACATGCAGACCATGCCGCCGGGGGACAGGGCCAAGCCGCGCAGCCCGGAGTACCGGGTGGCGGTGGACTCCCTGCGCGGGCTGCGGCAGGACCTGATCAATGACGCCTTCGCCTACCGGCCGCTGCCGGGCCGGCGCACGGACGGGCGCTTCGCCCGGCGGCTGCCCGGCCGCCTGCGGGAGTACGCGGCCTGGACGCGGCATGCCCTGATCGTCGCGGCGGCCCTGATCACCGTGGCTTTCGCCACCGTCGACTCCGGCGGACCCGCCGCGCTGATGGGTCTGTTCTGCGCGGTTCCGGTGCTGCTGACCATGGTGCGGCCGGTGGGGGCGTTCTGGGCGTCCATGGTCTCCACCCCGGTCGTGGCCGTGGTCGGCAGCCACTGGGGCGAATGGCCCTGGGCGGCCGGCAGCTTCGCCTGCCATCTGACCGTGCTGACGGTGGTGGCGATGCGCACCAGGCCGCGCACGGCCGGGTGGATGTGGGTGCTGACGGCGCTGTACGCCATCGTCGCGGACAGCGGCATCGGCCCGACCTCCATGTACGGCAGCAACTCCGGGCCCATGCTGATCCTCTCGGCCCTGATCCTGCTCTCCGTCACCGTCCGGCACATCCGCCGGGACGCCGTGCAGGAGGTCACCGCCCAGCAGACGGTCACGGCGCACGAGCGGTCCCGCCGCACCCTGCTGGAGGAGCGCACGACGATCGCCCGCGAGCTGCACGACGTCGTCGCCCACCACATGTCGGTGGTCGCCATCCAGGCGGAGGCCGCGCCCTACCGGGTGGAGAACCCACCGCCGGAGCTGGAGAAGGCCTTCGCCACGATCCGGGAGAACGCGGTGGCGGCCCTGACCGAACTGCGCCGCGTCCTGGGCGTCGTGCGCGCCGAGGACTACGAGGCCCCGGACGCCCCGCAGCCCACGCTCGCCGAGCTGGACGGGCTGCTGGCCAATGTGCGGGACGCCGGGCTGACCGTGGACAAGGTGGTGACCGGGGCGGTACGCGAACTGCCCCAGGGCGTGGAGCTGTCGGCGTACCGCATCGTGCAGGAGGCGCTGAGCAACACCCTGCGGCACGCGCCGGGCGCGACCGCCCGGGTCGAGATCGGCTATGTGCTCGGCGGCCTGGGTCTGCGCATAGTCAACGGCCCGCCGCCGAACCCCGGTCTGATCAAGCCCTCGCCCGGCGCCGGGCACGGCATCACGGGCATGCGGGAGCGGGTGTCGATGCTGAACGGCGAGATGACGGCGGGCCCGACGGACGACGATGGCTACGAGGTGGCGGTGTTCCTGCCGGTCGCACTGCCGGACGAGGGTGACGCATGACCATTCGCGTACTGATCGCGGACGACCAGATGATGGTGCGCGAGGGCTTCTCGGTCCTGCTGAACGCGATGCCGGAGATCGAGGTCGTCGGCGAGGCGGTGAACGGCCGGGAGGCTGTCGCGAAGGTCCGCGAGCTCTCCCCGGACGTCGTGCTGATGGACATCCGCATGCCCGAGCTGAACGGCATCGAGGCGACCCGCGAGATCGTCGCCGCCGACGGCGCGGCGAAGGTGCTGGTGCTCACCACCTTCGACCTCGACGAGTACGTGTACCAGGCGCTGCGCGCGGGAGCCTCCGGCTTCCTCCTCAAGGACGCCTCGGCCCGCCAGCTCGCCGACGGGGTGCGGATCGTGGCCGCCGGGGAGGCCCTCCTGGCCCCCTCGGTGACCAGGCGTCTGATCACCGAGTTCTCCAAGCTCTCCGAGACCCCGCGCCTCATGCCCTCCGCGCAGGCGGCGTACGGGGACCTCACCGAGCGGGAGACGGAGGTGCTGGTTCTGATCGCGCAGGGTCTGTCGAACGCGGAGATCGCCGAGCGGCTGGTGGTCGCCGAGTCGACGATCAAGACGCATGTCAGCCGGATCCTGGTGAAGCTGGGCCTCAGGGACCGCACCCAGGCGGCGGTGTTCGCGTACGAGGCGCGGCTGGTGACGCCGGGCTGACCGGGGGACGTCGCCCCGCAGGCCCTCGGGCCCCGGGGCGACAGACCGACATACCGGAACACCCCTGGTCGGAGACGGGGATCCGGGCTAGCGTCCGTCCATGGCAGCTGCTTTCGACCTCGCGTTCGACCCATGGGACCCGGCGTTCCTCGCCGACCCGTACCCCGCCTACGCCGAGCTGCGGGCCAAGGGCCGCGTGCACTACTTCGAGCCCACGAACCAGTGGCTCGTCCCGCACCACGCGGACGTCTCGGCCCTGCTGCGCGACCGGCGCCTCGGCCGGACGTACCAGCACCGCTTCACGCACGAGGAGTTCGGCCGCACCGCGCCGCCGCGGGAGCACGAGCCGTTCCACACGCTCAACGACCACGGGATGCTCGACCTGGAGCCGCCGGACCACACCCGGATCCGGCGCCTGGTGTCGAAGGCGTTCACGCCGCGCACGGTGGAGCGGCTGAAGCCGTATGTGCGGGGCCTGGCCGACGACCTGGTGTCGGCGCTGGCGGCGGCCGGCGGCGGGGACCTGCTCACGGACGTGGCAGAACCCCTCCCCGTCGCCGTGATCGCCGAGATGCTCGGCATCCCGGAGTCCGACCGGGCCCCGCTGCGCCCCTGGTCGGCGGACATCTGCGGGATGTACGAGCTGAACCCGTCCGAGGAGACGGCGGCGCAGGCGGTCAGGGCGTCGGTCGAGTTCTCCGACTACCTGCGCGAACTGATCGCGGCCCGCCGCAAGGAACCGGGCGACGACCTGATCTCGGGCCTCATCGAGGCGCACGACGAGGGCGACCGTCTCACCGAGCAGGAGATGATCTCGACGGCGGTCCTCCTCCTGAACGCCGGCCACGAGGCCACGGTGAACTCCACGGTCAACGGCTGGTACGCCCTGTTCCGCAACGAGGCCCAACTGGCGGCCCTGCGCGCCGACCACACCCTCGTCCCCTCCGCCGTCGAAGAACTGATGCGCTACGACACCCCGCTCCAGCTCTTCGAACGCTGGGTCCTGGACGACATCGAGATCGCCGGCACGACGATCCCGCGCGGCGCGGAGATCGCCCTGCTCTTCGGCTCCGCCAACCACGACCCGGCGGTCTTCTCCGACCCTGAACGCCTGGACCTGACCCGCGAGGAGAACCCGCACATCTCCTTCAGCGCGGGCATCCACTACTGCATCGGCGCGCCGCTGGCACGGATCGAGCTGGCGGCCTCCATGACGGCCCTCCTGGAGAAGGCCCCGGCGCTGCGCCTCGCCGAGGAGCCGCAGCTCAAGCCGAACTTCGTGATCCGGGGTCTTGAGGGGCTCAGCGTCGCGGTCTGAGACGCCGGAGCAGGGCCCAGGCCGTCAGGGCGGCGGCGACCCCGCCGAGGATCGCCAGCGGCAGTTCGGCGTAGAGCACGCTCCAGTCCGGGGCCGCCTCGAACCGCCGGAGCCGCTCCCGGACGCCCACGGCCCACACCGCGAGTCCCGCCCCCGCGCCGACGGCCGCGGTCAGACACCCGGCCGCGGCCTGCGTACGTTGTCCCATGCTCGGCATGGACGTACGCGGGCCGCTCGGCAGTTCCCGTCGCCGCTCAGGTCGTCATGTCCCGGCGCCGCAACCCCGCCAGGCCGCCGGCCACCAGCACCGCGGCCAGCCCCAGCAGGACCAGCACCGGCCCCCACTCCATCTCCCCGCCCGGCAGCTTGGGCAGATGGCCGAAGGGCGACAGGTCCAGCACCGCCTGGGGCACGTCCAGCGCGGGCCCGACCCAGCCGATCAGCAGCACCGCTCCGGCGACGCCCCAGGCCGCCGCTGCCGCCCGGGGCAGTACGCCGATCAGCAGGGCCGTGAGACCGCCGATCACCCAGATCGCCGGGAGCTGCACCAGGCACGCCCCCAGGATCGGGCCGATCTCCCTGCCGTAGCCGAGGGCGAAGCCCAGGCCGGCCAGCAGCATCAGGAGCGCCGCACCGCCGAAGGCGATCGCCAGATGTCCGACGGCCCACCGCACGCGCCCGACCGCGTTCGCCAGGACCGGTTCCGCCCGGCCCGACGTCTCCTCGCCGTGCAGCCGCAGCACCGACGCCACGATGTACAGGGCCGCGACCAGGCCGAGCATGCCGACCATCGAGGCCAGGAACGCGTCCGTCAGGCCGGACTGACCGCCCATCCGCTCGAAGATCCGCCGGGCGTTCTCGTTGTCGCCGACCAGGTCGGCCGCGCCCTCGGTCATACCGCCGTAGACGACCCCGGCGAGGAGGAAGCCGATGCTCCAGCCCAGCACACCGCCCCGCTGCAACCGCCAGGCGAGCGCGCCCGCGCTGCCCAGCCGGCCGGTGGCCGGTCCCGGCCGGGTCGGCAGGAAGCTCATGCCGATGTCCCGGCGGCCGGCCAGCCCGTAGGCCACCGCGCCCTGGACCAGGACCGCCCCGGCGATCAGCGCCGCCACCCACCAGCGTTCGTCCGCGTACGGCCGCAGGTTCTCCAGCCAGCCCAGCGGCGACAGCCACGTCAGTACCGACGAGCCGTCGTTCGTCGCCGAGTCGCCCGCCGCGCGCAGGACGAACGCGGCGCCCAGCACCGCCGCCGTCAGCCCACGGGCCAGCCGCGCGCTCTCCGTGAGCTGGGCGACGATCGCCGCCATCGTCGCGAAGACCATCCCGGCTCCGGCGATCCCCAGGCCCAGGGCCAGCGCCCCGGTCGCACCGTGTCCGGCCAGTCCGGCCGTCACCAGCAGTGCCAGTACCGCGTTCGCGACCGCCGCCGCCAGCAGGGCCGCCGTCAGGGAGGCCCGGCGCCCCACCATCCCGGACGCCACCAGTTCCTGACGGCCGCTCTCCTCCTCGTCCCGGGTGTGCCGTACGACGATCAGCAGGCTCATCACGGCGGCCAGGGCGCCCGCGTAGACGCCGACCCGCCAGGCCGTCAGGGCACCGACCGAGTCGTCGAAGACGGGGCCGATCATCGCGCGCAGCGAGGAGTTGGTGGCCATCTGCCGGATCAGGTCGGCGCGTTCGGCCGGGGTGCCGTACAGGCCCTCCAGTGTGTTCGGCATGGAGAGGACCATCAGGGCGTTGACCCCGATCCACACCGGGATCATCAGCCGGTCGCGGCGCAGCGCGAACCGCAGCAGCGTGCCCGTCCCGGCCAGTTGGCGTGAGCTGCCGGGCCGCACCGCGAAGGTCGTCATCGGGCCGCCGCCTCGTCCGCCTCGTTCTGGTAGTGCCGCAGGAAGAGCTCCTCCAGCGTCGGCGGCGTCGACGTCAGCGACCGCACACCCGACTCGCTCAGCGACCGCAGTACGCCGTTCAGCCGGTCGGTGTCGACCTGGAGCCGGACATGGCGCCCCCGCACCTCGAGGTCGTGGACGCCGGGCAGCTCCGCCAGTCCGTCGGGCGGGCCCGCGAGTTCGGCGAGGACGCTGGTGCGGGTCAGATGCCGCAGGTCGGCGAGCGACCCGGTCTCGACCGTACGGCCCTTGCGGATGATGCTCACCCGGTCGCACAGCTCCTCGACCTCGCTGAGGATGTGGGAGGAGAGCAGGATCGTGCGGCCCCGCTCGCGCTCCTCGGCGACGCACCGCTGGAAGACCTCCTCCATCAGCGGATCCAGGCCCGAGGTCGGCTCGTCCAGGATCAGCAGGTCGACGTCCGAGGCGAACGCGGCGACCAGGGCGACCTTCTGCCGGTTGCCCTTGGAGTACGTACGGCCCTTCTTGGTGGGGTCGAGCTCGAAGCGCTCGATCAGTTCCGCCCGGCGCCGGGGATCGAGCCCTCCGCGCAGCCGGCCGTAGAGGTCGATGACCTCGCCGCCGGAGAGGTTGCGCCACAGGGTGACGTCCCCCGGGACGTAGGCGATACGGCGGTGTGCCTCGACCGCGTCCGTCCACGGGTCGCGGCCGAGCACCTGGGCCGCGCCCGAGTCGGCGCGCAGCAGGCCGAGCAGGACGCGGATGGTGGTGGACTTTCCGGCGCCGTTGGGGCCGAGGAAGCCGTGGACCTCGCCGGAGGCGACCTCCAGATCCAGCCCGTCGAGTGCGTGCGTCCGTCCGAAGGACTTGTGCAGTCCGGAGACGGTGATGGCCTTCGTCATGCTTCAGAACGTACGCTTCTTTCAGAAATTTGTGAAGTTAAGGAACCGTATGAATCATGGATAGGATGAACCGCATGACGGAATCAGCCGGGAGCGGCCGGGACGCGGAGGCCGTGTCGAGGTTCGTGGAGTCCTTCGCGGCGCAGCTCGTCGAGGCCGGCATGCCGCGGATGCCCGCCCGGGTCTTCGCCGCGCTGCTCGCCTCCGACGAGGGCTCGCTGACCTCCGCCGAACTGGGAGACCAGCTGCGCATCAGCCCCGCTGCGGTGTCCGGGGCGGTGCGCTACCTGGCCCAGACGCACATGGTCTCGCGCGAACGGGAGCCCGGTTCGCGCCGGGAGCGCTACCGGGTACACGGCGACCAGTGGTACGAGGCCCTGACCAACCGCGAGGCCGTCCTCAAGCGCTGGGAAGGTGCCCTGCGCGAGGGTGTCACCAGCCTCGGCGCCACCACCCCGGCCGGCCGCCGCCTCTCCGAGACGCTCGCGTTCTTCGAGTTCCTGGAGGGCGAGGTCGAGGCGATGATGGAGCGCTGGCGGGTCCACCGGGACAAGACGTTCGGGTCGGAGTGACCGGCTGGCTACACTGAGTGGCGGGTGGTCCGCATCAAAGGGGAGGGCGCATCATGACACTCATGGCAGAGCGACCGGTGATGAGCGGCACCAGGCCCCACAGCGGCTTCGAGGAGCTCTTGCACCTCCTCGACGAGCTGAACGTGCCCGACGGCTTCAAGGCCGAGATCGTCAGGGGGAGCATCGTCGTGTCGCCGTGGTCGAAGGGGTACTACCGGCGCGTCATGCGTCTGGTGTGCAGCCAGCTGGAGCCGCATCTGCCCGAGCGGCACGTGATCGAGCGTTCGCCGTTTCTGTATGTCTTTCCAGGGCACGAGCGGGCCTTCGGGCCGGACATCCATGCGGCCCATGAACGCGTCTTCGAGACGGAGAGCAACCAGTTGGACGGCGAGAGCCTGTCCTTCGTAGCCGAGCTGACCTCCCCCTCCACCCGGACCGACGACCTCACCGACAAGGCCGAGGTCTACGGCAGGGCCGGGGTCCCCGTCTACCTGGTCCTCGACATGCAGGAGCAGCAGGCCATCGTCTACGGGTCCCCGTCGGTGAAGGGATACGAGCTCCGGCTCTCCAAGCCCTTCGGTGAGAAGCTCGACATCCCGGACCCGTTCGGCTGCACCCTCGACACCGCCGGATTCCAGACTCCCGAGAGCTGACTCACGACACCGCAGGCACCGTCAGCCCCCAAGCCCCTTCCCGCACCCTCCACGTCCGGGTCCGTACCGGGCCCGATACCGCCGTGTCCGCCCGGTAGCGGAAGTGGGCGCCCGAGACGGTCACCGTGCGGCCCTGTGCGAGCAGGGGAGAGGCTTCGGCGCCCACCGAGACCGGCCGGACCTCCACCGACGCGATCCCCGCGGGGCCCGGTGCCACCGACACCGCCTCGACCGGCTGGTTCAGATCGACGAGGGTCTCCCCGTCCACCTCGACCCGCAGCCGGGACGGCCCGGGCTCCGGCGAGACGGTGAGCCGGGACGGGCGGCCGGCCGGCACCAGGGTCCGTACCAGGGACTGGCAGGTCCGCAGCCACGGGTGGCCCGTCGCCGCCTCCGGATCCTCGTCCTGAGGCCCCTCGGCCGCCGGGAAGGGCGAGAGGGGCGGTATGCGCAACGCGCCGAGCACCACCCCGTCGCTGTCGTCGACCATCAGGTCCATCCGCCGCTCGACCCCGTCGAGCACCGCACGCGCCGCGGCCACCGTCCCCGTCGGCACCCCCAGCGAACGGGCGAGGGACATGGCCCCACCGACCGGCACCACCGACAGCGCGCATCCGGCCAGCTCCCGATGCCGGTGCAGCAGCGACACCGCGCGGATCAGGGCCCGGTCGTCGCCCACCACCACGGGGCGCCGCGAGCCCCGCCGGGCCAGCGCCCGGGCGAACTCCTCCGGTCCCTCCGGCAGGCACACCTTCGTGCCGGCACCCCCGCTGAGCACGTCTTTCGCGATCCGTACGGACTCGTTGTCCGTCCGGCGGGCGACCGGGTCGATGACCACCAGCAGCTGCTCGGACGTCGGAGAAGTCGCCACCTCGGCCATGCCTCGCTTCCTCGGGTAGCATCTTTGTGCAAGAGCCCCTTGCGCTATTGCGCCAGGGGCTTCGTCTATTCCGGGGCATCCGGTCCGACGGTTGGCGGCCAACGGTGGTCGCGGTGCACGCGGTGGTACACCGCCGCGTTCGCCCTCGACCATGGACATGCCCCGCCCGGAAGGGGTGTACGCGCGTGCCCGCACTTGTGCTGCTCGGTGCTCAGTGGGGTGACGAAGGCAAGGGAAAGGCCACCGACCTGCTCGGTGGATCTGTGGACTATGTAGTGCGCTACCAGGGCGGCAACAACGCCGGCCACACGGTGGTCGTGGGTGACCAGAAGTATGCACTGCACCTCCTCCCTTCCGGAATCCTGTCTCCCGGCTGCACGCCGGTCATCGGTAACGGTGTCGTCGTCGACCCGTCGGTCCTGCTCTCCGAGCTGAGCGGTCTGAACGAGCGTGGTGTCGACACCTCCAAGCTCCTCCTCAGCGGCAACGCGCACATCATCACGCCGTACAACGTCACGGTCGACAAGGTGACGGAGCGCTTCCTCGGAAAGCGCAAGATCGGCACAACCGGGCGCGGTATCGGCCCGACCTACGCGGACAAGATCAACCGTGTCGGTATCCGTGTGCAGGACCTGTACGACGAGTCGATCCTGACCCAGAAGGTCGAGGCGGCCCTCGACATCAAGAACCAGGTCCTCACCAAGCTCTACAACCGGCGCGCGATCGCCGTCGACCAGGTGGTCGAGGAGCTGCTGGCCTACGCCGAGAAGCTCCGCCCGTACGTCGCCGACACGGTCCTGGTCCTGAACCAGGCCCTGGAAGACGACAAGGTGGTTCTCTTCGAGGGCGGCCAGGGCACGCTCCTCGACATCGACCACGGCACGTACCCCTTCGTCACCTCCTCGAACCCGACCGCGGGCGGCGCCTGCACCGGCGCCGGCGTGGGCCCGACGAAGATCAGCCGGGTCATCGGCATCCTCAAGGCCTACACGACCCGTGTCGGCGCGGGCCCGTTCCCGACGGAGCTCTTCGACGAGGACGGCGAGGCGCTGCGCCGCATCGGTGGCGAGCGCGGTGTCACCACCGGCCGTGACCGGCGCTGCGGCTGGTTCGACGCGGTGATCGCCCGCTACGCGACCCGGGTGAACGGCCTGACGGACTTCTTCCTCACCAAGCTCGACGTCCTCACCGGCTGGGAGCAGATCCCGGTCTGCGTGGCGTACGAGATCGACGGCAAGCGCGTCGAGGAGCTCCCGTACTCCCAGACCGACTTCCACCACGCGAAGCCGGTCTACGAGATGCTGCCGGGCTGGAACGAGGACATCAGCAAGGCCAAGTCCTTCTCCGACCTGCCGAAGAACGCCCAGGCGTACGTCAAGGCACTGGAGGAGATGTCGGGCGCCCCGATCTCCGCGATCGGCGTGGGCCCGGGCCGGGACGAGACGATCGAGATCAACTCGTTCCTGTAGGACGCCTCCTGCCGCGGCCGGTGACCGAGGGTGTGACCC